>WFRF01000001.1 GCA_015486655.1 Caldifarciminota bacterium
ATTGTAAACAATCATTCTTGCGGTGTTCTCATTTTATATTTCTATCAATTTCAATGTATGAAACTGATAAATATGTCTATACCACTTACCCACCATACTTACCATTTTGAAAAAATATAAAAATATTACTTTTAAAAAGAATGAAATGTACAAATCTGTCTTTTGCAACTTTATTTAATCGTTCTAATTATCGGAAGTTATACACTCCCGTTTTACTTCCTTGATTTTATAATCAAGCCCGATTTCGACAAAAATATCCATTGCCTCTTTCAAACACCTGTCGTAATGAGGATTTTTCATTGCTTTTAATATTTTTCCGCACTCCAATAAAGCTTCCGCCAAATGAAATTTTTGTCCGATATTTTTAAACAAATTACTCGCTTTTTTAAATAAATCCTCTGCTTCCGATTTTTTTTCAACACCCTTTATTTTCGCAAGATTTAATAACGCAACAGATTCCCCCATTTTACTATTTTCTTTCTCACTGAGATTCAACGCTTTATTTGCATATTCAGCAGCTGTTTTTAATTTTCCCCGAATAAATTCTAACTCAGATAGGGTATTAAACACATTTATCAATTGAAAACCGTAATTTATGGATTCAAGAATCTTTTTAGATTCATTAAGCAATTCCTCAGCTTTTTCATAATCATTGACGGCAATATAAACCTTGCTGAGGTAACATGTTACGGCTCCCACTTCGCCTTGTTCTCCTATTTCTTTAAATATATTTAAACTGTCTTTAAGGTACTTAATTGATTTATCATACTCCCCAAGGTAATAATATATTTTACCTAAACTTCCCCTTGCCATTCCCACTCTTCGTTTATCACCGACTTCTTCAACCGCCTTTAAATATTTTTTGTCATACTTGATAGCCCTTTTATAATCCCCAAGTTTACTGTAAACATTTCCCAAATAACCGTATGCCACTCCTACAGACCCCTTTAATCCCATCTCCTTAGACAACTTTAATTGTATTTTACTACTCTTAATAGCCAGTTCATATTCCCCCATTTCCGTATATGAAAGAGCCATTGTTCCATGTATAGCCAATATGCACCTTTTATCGTCCAATTCCTCACAAATGGCCAATGATTCCCAACAGTGAGCTATTGAAAGCTTATAATCACCAAGATTATAATACACATTGGCAAGATTGCCGCTTAAACCACTTATGCCCGATTTGAACCCTATTGTTTTAGCCACTTTCATAGCCATTTCGTAATATTTTATTGCTCGACCGTAATGCCCCTGATTTTTATATATGATTCCTATGTTATTATTGGCTATTACTTCTCCCTGCCTGTCTCCGATTTCTCTGTATAGCATTATAACATCACTATACAATGCCAATGCTTTATCATATTTCCCACTGATTGAATAAATAGTGGCAATGTCATTCAATATTTCCGCTTTAGTACGTACAATTACACTTTTCATCCGTTTATCAGATGTATTAAAATCTATAATTTTAACAGCTTTATTGCCTACCCTAAATGCTCTTTCCATATCCCCTTCTTCCCTATAAATCCAGCTCTTATCACTAAGCAACCTTGCTTGCAAAAGTTTTATGGTTTTATTCGATTTCAATTTTTTCAAAATGGCTTCAGCGCTATTGAACAATTCCATAGCGCTCTTATATTCACCTTTGTTTTCAAAAATTTCACCAATTAAAATATTCGATTTTGCCTTTATAATTTTACTATTTGAAATAACGGACATTTTCTTATAGTATTTGATTGCTTCCTCGTTTTTACCGATAAGGACATATACGTCTCCCAATTTGTCATACAAATCTATCAAATCCTTCTTCTTATTTGGAAAATGCTTTTTTATAAGCTTTATGCTTCGATTATAATATCTGATTGCATCATCGTTTTTATACTCTTCCTTAGCTTCATCTCCGGATTTTATACTGTAATACAATGCCTTTTCCCATTCATTTGCCTTACCGAAATGATATGCAAGTATCTCATAAAATCTGTTAATATTATTTCTGTATAGACTCTCGATTGCTTCACCTATGGATTTATGCAATTTTCTCTGTTTTTCCGTCAATATGGAATTATATATAACATCCTTTATAATAATATGTCTGAATATGTATTCAACCTCGCTGATGATTCTTTTGAAAGTCAATCCTTCTTCCTCACTTACATCGAGATATTTTCCCGCATCTCTCCCAAGTATTTCCGTAATTATTCTTTCGTTGAACTCCATCCCCACTACACTCCCTATTCTCAGACATCTCTTTACCATTGTATTGAGCCTATCAACCCTTGCCATGATAACCGACCATATATTTTCCGGGATTTCTTCTTCTTTGAATAGCTTTGTTTTTACCCATTGTTTTTCTTTTTCCTCAATGAGTTTGTTTTCAATTAAATTAAGAATAAATTGCTCTATATAAAACGGGTTACCCCTTGTTCTTGCAACAATCATTTTATGGATATCGTCCGGTAGAGGTTTATTGTTCAATAATTCTTTTACAAGCAATTTGGAAGTTTCTTCTTTAAGTGGTTTTAGTTCGATTTTTAGATATTTAATATCCTTAGGAATGGTAAAAGATTCAATAATACTCGGTTTAGGCCTTCCGGCAAATACAATAGTTATATTGTTTCTGTTCGGTGATAAATTTAATAAAATTTTTATGGCATACTTAAGAATTTCAATATCTTCTTTTTGTAAAAACTGTATATCGTCAAAAATCAAAACCGTTTTTTGAGACGTCTGATATTCCAGATAATAAACAATTGCATCCCTGATATTTTCATACCTGAGTTTGGCACTGATATTATCATATATGGAATTCATGTATTTTAAATGGAAAAGCATGGTGCCTATAAACGGGATTTTTTTTGAGAGTTCTCCGTCTTTGTCGACTGTTTCAATATGCTTTTTTAATTTCAGCTTTTTTACGGATTCTGAATCATCTATATTTATGCCTGCCGCTTTTGCTATAATATTTGCAAAAATATCAAATGTTACCTTCAAATCATTTGCCGTTGTTTTTATTATTTTATATTCATCTGTCAGATTTTTTACAATTTCATAAATTAATCTGGATTTACCGATTCCCGCATCCCCGATGATGCCGATAATGCTTCTTCCGCTCTCTATGGTTTTAACCATAGAATCTATCTCCTCTTCTCTGCCGACAAAATTCATTCTGTATAATTTCTCTTTTCTTGTTTTCACGGTATATCTTTTGACCGCAAGTTTTTTCCCCTTCAATTTTGATGCCGGTAATTCAACCATTTCAAATTCATCTTCCACCAATCTCTTTGTATTCTCCCCGATTACAGCCTCTCCTTTTGATGTTGTCATCAATCTGGATGCAATATTCACGCCGTCTCCAATTACCGTATATTCCTTGGCATAATCCGAACCGACTATTCCTGCATATACAAATCCCGTATTTAATCCTATTTTGAACGATAAGGGAGGTATTGATATTTTACTGATTTCCATCGCCGCCAGCACAGCGTTTCTCGTGGCTTGTTCATGGGAAATCGGTGCACCGAATGTAATAAGTATCGAATTCCCCCTGAAGTCAATCCCTATTTTATTTATCGAACCGCTGTATTTATTTGTAATTTCTATAACCTTAACAAAAAAATTATTCAGTTTATCGACTTCCGGATTAAGTTCGTTATACCCGTAAAAATTGATAAAAACGGCTGTGGCTACCCTGTTTTCTCCGATTACCCCCGATTCTATAAACTTAGGGACCCCCTGAGGGAGAAATTTCTCAATGTTTTTTATCCTCTTAGTTCTTTTTCGTTCTTTTTTATCCAATAACTTCGGAACCGAATAGTCCTTCAATATCTTTCCGTTAAAAAATATCTCACCCGATTCGGCATGTTTTTGGGTTTTCACAAGTTTTCCTATGATATTTCCCGCTATTAAAAGGGAAGAAATATTCTCATCTCCCAAAAGTACTTCAGCCCATCTCCCCTCTTCTGCTACGATTTTCATATTAATCGAAACCCTTCCGGCGAGCGTATCAACATTTTTAAAATTATCCATTTCTTTCATAAGTGCGATGGAACATGCTCTGGCACGTTCAAAATAATCTTTTTCATCTCTGTAAAAACCCACAAGCAATGCGTCCCCTCCGAACTTCAAAACAATGCCGTCAAATTCCCTTATTATGGACAACATTCTGCCAAAATAGCTGTTTAAAATCTTTGTGAGTTCTTCGGTTCCCCTTTTACCCAACTTCCCGAGTCTCTCTGACAAACTTGTAAATCCGGAAATATCCATAAGTAGCAAAATACCGGAGACAAATTCATGTTTTTTTTCTGACAGCGCAATAGATCTGTCGGAAACAAAAGGTAAAAGTTTGGTTTTAGAATACATCTTTACTTCCCTAAATTTCTCATTCACATACTAACTTTATTTTTTATAAAATGATTATATTCAAAATTTTCTTTTAAGTCAACAAACTTCGGGACAAATCAAATTTATAAATGTAATAAATACATTTACCGTTTTTGTGCATTAAAAGTATACGGAGCGTGCAACATTTACATAGAAGAAGGGACATATAACCGGCATTGTTCACAATAAATCCGGACTTAGCTACGAAAACTTATAAGTTCCCCCAATTTCTCACTTCATAATTCTACTCTAAACTATACTTCATTCTTAGTCATCCTTTATCTCTAACTTGCTACTATACACGTAATCTCACTGCTTTTGGTGTAGCTTAAATAGTAAATGCAACATACATTACCTGCTAAATAAGCATAAAAATACTTGAAACAAAATAAAATTGTGTTTATAATGAATATAATAAGGTAAAAAATAAGGAGGACTTTATGAAATTTTTTACTAAATTTCTCTTTGTCGTTATATTACTATGCTTAGCAAGTGTAAAACTACATGCTGATAATTATACTATTCAATGGGCAGACACATTGAATAATGGGAGCAATGACTACGCTCAGAGTGTGGCTATCGATAATGAAGGACATATATATATCACCGGATATTCTACTATTAGCGGTAACTTTGATTATTTAACCGTAAAATATGATTCCACGGGTAACATTATTTGGATAGATACTCTTGATAACGGAGAAAACGATCAACCATACGGGATAGCTGTTGACAATAATTATAATGTCTGTGTTACCGGATTATCGTATATAAACGGTAGTTATGATTATCTAACAGTTAAATATGACTCTTTGGGACACATAGTATGGGAAGATACTGTTATTGCTGGCAATGGTCTGGATATAGCTGTTGACGATAAAAACAACGTATATGTTACGGGAGACCTATATGTCAACTCAACTGATGATTACTTTACTGTAAAGTATGACTCTCTTGGAAACACAATTTGGGCAGACACCTTTGATAATGGTGGCAAAGATATAGCTCAAGGTATAGCTGTAGACAAGAATGGTAACGTATATGTTACAGGATATTCCAATATTGATTCGATTAATGATTACTTCACATTAAAATACGATTCGCTCGGAAATATAGTATGGGCAGATACTCTCAATAATAGCAGTGATGATAGGGCTCAAGGCATAACTTTAGACAGAAATGGAAACGTATATGTTACGGGATATTCTCATATCGATACTACCGATGATTGGCTTACTGTAAAGTATAATTCTACGGGAAACATTATTTGGATAGATACACTTAATAACGGCATGGATGACTATGCAGACGGCATAACAACAGACGATAAAGGCAATATTTATATTACAGGTGCATCAAAAATAGAGGGCAATACCGATTACTTTACTGTAAAGTACGACTCTTCGGGAAACATAGTATGGGAAGATACGCTTGAAAATGGTTCTTTCAGTTTTGCTAATGGTATAGCTGTCGACAGTAATGAAAATATCTACATTACGGGAAATTCATATGTTGACACAAATTATGATTTTCTTACTTTGAAATACTTACATTTATACAGTGATAAAGACATAGGCATTGTTTCTATTACATCCCCTGATTCCGGATTTATATCACCGAGCTATTATAATGTATCGGCAATCGTTAAAAATTTTGGTAATGTTTCCGAATCATTTGATGTATACGCAGAAGTAATTGATACGACAAACGGGTGGACAACAATATCTAGAGATACGGTTTCAATATCCAATCTCGCCGCAGGTGATACCTCTACGGTTGTTTTCGATTCATGTGATTACCAAGCCAATGCCGTATATCTAACCAGAGTGTATGTAAATCTACCAGATACGAATACGGCTAATGATACCGCCGAAATATATTCATCAACAATGCACTACTACGTTATGTTTGTTGAAGATGCAGAAGGGTACGGAGCTCCACATCATCCCGATTCCACATGGTATGTGCCTCTTACCAATTTGGTGGGCAAAGATAGTGTATATTGGTATCTGACAACGAACGTGAACCAAGACGGTCCTGATCTTGCGGCTATGGAGCATGCCAATCTTGTTATATGGAACACATATAATTATTTTAGTGCTCCCAGTTTTACCGATAACGATACGACAAACATAAACGATTACATAAACGAAGGTGGTAAGGTTTGGCTTATAGGACAGGACTTCGTCTATACTATGAGTAAATCAGCGAAGAGGAATAGGCTGGAAAGAGCGATATTTCCGTGGTTAGACAAATTCGGTGTGGATTCCGTAATAGAGGACTATTTAGAGGATACTGTAATGACGATACAGGGAACGGGACAGGTTGCAGGTAATCCGATATCCGTGCACTCTGATTTCAACACTTCTTATAGCGGCGGGCATCTCTATCCGGATATAATATATCCCGATACATCCGCTCAAGCGGTGCTTATCGATCCTGATTCATCTGTGACAATAGGTATAATAACAAATGATTCCACAAAGGCATTCTGGGCGGCAGACGGCAGAGGAGCTGATCTTACACCCGGAGGTGATTGGGAAACATTGATAGATAAAATGCTGTCTCTTTTCGGTATAACACACCAAGGTATAAACGAGAAAGCGGTGATAGAAAGCAAATCCGTTAAAACGAGTTTGGTTGTAAAGAGGACGGTCAATACTATGATGGACTTTTCATATAGAGGCAACAGAAAGGCAGAAATACTCGTGAGCGACATAAATGGCAGAATCGTGAAGAGATTTGTCAATGTAAATCCCGGAAGCAGATTAAGTATAGAAAGTAACACACTGACGGCAGGAATATACTTTATAACTGTAAAGGGGACCAATGTAATATCCAAGGTTACGGTTATAAAGTAAACACAATTTGCTTAACTTTAACTAAAAAGGGAGAGTAAATTATCAATTTATTCTCCTTTTTATAATAACATTGGTAAGTGGTATAGACATATTTACCACATTTGTACATTGACATTGATAGAGATATAGCATGAGAACACTATAAACGAGGATTGTTTACAATATATCATTTCGGACTTTATCCAGAATCTCACCTTGATGCTGAAACAAGTTCAGCATGACAACACTGCGACTACGTCGCAAGTTTTTAAGTAAGAAGTTAGAAGTAAGAAATAAAAGAATATTTAATAATTATTTCCGATTTAACTTCTTAGTCTTAATTGAGACGCACTTCCTTTATTCCCATTAGGTGGTTAATATGTTTACACCTATCTACTTTTATATCACACATTTTTCTTGACATTTAAAGACATAATGCTATAATATTTTTGTAGGATTTAAATTTTAATAATGTAAAAGGAGGCGTTTATGAGGCGAAGTTTCTTTATTATCACTTTAGCGGTTTTTCTTCCTATTCTTATGTTCGGATTTTCAAGTAACCTTCCCGGCAGTAAAAACGTTTATGATCCGATCAGGGGAACAAGTTGGGGAAACGATATTAGTGTTCTTGACGGAGTCAATGCACGTTCCATATCTTATGATTATGATGCCGCCACAGGTAATATGTATGCATCCATAATAACGGACTACCCTGATACGGGTGCTTTTGACACAATTTACATTATGAAATCAACCGACTACGGTAATACATGGTATCATTGGATTACTATTCCGGAAATCAATGACAACAGACCAATAAAAGCCAAACTTTTGTTTATTCCTAAATCAGATTCTCCCTATGTGGATTTAATTAGCAGATGGACAATTGATGATACTTTGGGGTTCCTTTGGAGTATAACGATTTCCGCAAATGATTCCTCTAACTATCATTGGACTAGACTTACTTCTCCGTTTGGAGACAGCAATAATGTTTATTCCTTTGATGCTGCTGCTAATGAGAGCTCAATATACGTTGTATATGCAGGATACGATACATCCAACGGTTCTTTGGCAGAGGGACTATACAATAGAGTATATAATATAGCTGCCGACTCCGGATGGAATGCTCCAGCAGAAAAAGTTTACGGATTGCCCTCCAACGATAAAGCACAAGACATACCTGCAATCACTGCAGTTAAAAACAAAGCATTTTTGGCTTATTACACTGAAGTTGACTCCTGTCTTAATGTACAGGAATGGGATAGCGACGGTTATTATGTAAATGCCACAGAAATATTCAAGCATTATCCTCATTACCTGACGGGTCTTTCCATAGCAGCCAGTAATGACGACACGAGTACAGTGTGGGTCGGTTTTACTGAACGAGATACTTCAAACAGTGACTCCACATCCCATTGGCTATACTATTACAGTACGAACGACGGTAACTGGTTCTCGCAGGGAAAAGAACTGTATAAGTATTCCGGATATAATCATGTGAACGGCTCTATGAAGATGGCATCTAATAATAATTTTGTGACAATTGCAGTTAATGAATGGGTCTTTAACGGTTCCTTTTTCTTTGACAATATAATAACAACAATTATCAACAAAGCCTATCCCGATAGTTTTTGGGATTCCGTTTCTGTCATAAATGATGTCCATAGTTCTGAACCGGTTGCTGGTGATTTCATAAACAATAGCTACAGATACGATCAACCATGCGTTTTGTTTGCTCATGATAACGGTGGTATCTACTTTGACTATGATGCAAATCAAACCGGCATAAAGATAACTGAGAACAACTCAGAAAAGAACTATTTCATGGTCAATTCCATTAACGAACATAATAATTCCATTAAAATTGATTTCATGATGAATGACAACAAAGACATAGATATTAGCGTCTTTAACATAACGGGAAGTAAAATAGCCACTGTCTTTAACGGACGATTGAACGAAGGAAGACATATATTAGAGTGGAACGGTAAAGATTTTAATAACAGAGTAGTTAAGAACGGTATTTATCTCATTAGTATAAAATCCGGGAGTTTTATGCGCACATCTAAAGTTGTTTTTCTACGTTAATTCTACTATTAAAATGTTTCAAATAAACAAGGAGCAAGTAAAATCTTGCTCCTTTTATATTATTCGACATATAGTGCAACACGTATTTATCAGTTTCGTATAATGAAATTGATAGATATAGCATGAGAGCACTGTAAACGGAATTGTTTACAATCGGTCATTCCGGACTTGAGACGGAATATCAATGAGACTCTTTTTACACTTCATAGTTCTAACTTGATGACTTACAACAACGTCGGTTGCCATGTCCGCACCTATCTACCAAATATATATTATTTATCTTTGACAAAACCGATATGCTAATGTAAAATCGTTTTATGGAAACCGAGACAATTATAAAGATATTAAAAATTCTGGAAAGTTTAAACCTGAATGCTCCCGTTGTCACAATCATAAAAGAAAGAACAAACGATCCTTACCGTATTCTGATTTCTACTATTTTAAGCCTCAGAACAAAGGACGAAGTTACTCATAAGGCTTCAAAAAGACTCTTTAATTCTGCGGACGCACCCGATAAAATGATCAAACTAACCGTTAAACAAATAGAAAAACTTATATACCCGGTCGGTTTTTATCATACAAAAGCAAAGAACATTATTGAAATTTCCAAAATTTTAATCGATAAATACGAAGGAAAAGTTCCCGACAATATCGATGAGTTGTTAGAATTACCGGGAGTTGGGAGAAAAACCGCTAATCTCGTTGTTACCCTGGGGTTTGCAAAAGAGGGTATTTGCGTGGATACGCATGTTCACAGAATTTCTAATCGATTAGGCTATGTAAAATCCAAAAATCCTTACGAGACCGAGATGCAATTGAGAGAGAAGTTACCTCGCAATTGGTGGATCAAATACAACGATTTGCTCGTTGCCTTCGGACAAACCATATGCAAACCCGTAAGCCCTCTTTGCAGTAAATGCCCTGTAGAAAAATATTGTCCGAAAATCGGTGTAAAAAAACACAGATAAAAAAAGGAGGAAAAGATGATTGAATTGGTGCTCGCCGCCATCATTGCAATTACTCCCATAGATTTATTGACAAAGATTGATAGTGCATCAACATTTCCGCAATCTTCGGGAATAATGGAACAAACAATTGTAACATCAACTGGCAGGCAAAGAACATTTAAACTGAAATATTTTTCTAAAGATAATGGGAACAAACAATTAATGGATTTTATATATCCCAAACCTGTCAGCGGGATTAAATTCCTGATTACGGGAAATAATGTCTGGGTGTATTTCCCCGAAACAGGCAGAATAAGACGACTAAGTTCGGGTGCCAAGAAACAAAAGATGATGGGGTCGGATTTCACATACGAGGATATGGAATTTTCAAATTTTAAAGATAAATTTGCCCCATCAAATCTAAGGGAAGACAAGGAATACTTTTATTTGACTTTGGTACCCAAGGCGGATACCCGCATCTCTTACAGTAAGCTCGAACTCACTATTGATAAGAAGACATTCATACCGTTAAAAATCGATTTCTACAGAAATAAGGAAAAATCCCCTTTCAAATCCTTAATTCAAAAAGATATCAAAACAATCGAAGGAATTCCCACACCTATGAAGACAATTATGATAAATAATGAGACCGGTTCCAAATCTTCATTTATAATCGACAGCATCGATTATAAAACAAAAATCGATCCGTCATTTTTCAAACCGAATTACCTGCGGGAGAATTAAAATGTATTACCTTTTAGCAGTCATTTTAGCGCTTAATACGGGAGGATATTTCGAATATGGAGGACAAAACTGGAAAGCGGGGGAAAATTATCCCTATACGGATTATGGAAAAATCGACATAAATATAGAGCAAAATTATAATAATACGTTTATGAATACCGAATTCGGATATATAACGTATCACGGAAAAACACAATACAATTTAAAGGAATATCTTCCAGGAATATACAATTACATCCCGAGTATCCCCTATCCTCTTTCTTCCGGAATTTTCATAAGAAATGCATATGCCGGATTTAAGTGGAAATCATTCTGCGCCTCTTTAGGAAAACAGCAAATAGGTTGGGGAACGGGATATTTTTATAACCCTACAAATCTTTTTCAATACAGAACAATACAAGGTATGAACGAGGAAATAAACGGAGTTAATTCTCTTAAATTAAAAATCAACTTACCGTTTGATATCGGAATGGAAACAGTAATACTACCAAAGGCGATTTTGGATTCTTCCTCTGTCGCAGGGGAAGTCAAAGGATACTTTTCTTTAATTGATCTATCTCTGGGCTTTGCGGATTATATCTATACATATTTCGATTCAACAACGGTTATGCAAACAGCCGCTCGGTTTAAATCAATTTTGGCGGATTTTTCAACAAATATCTCAGACATAAATTTTTACGGAGAAGGATTTTATAATTTGGAGAAAAAACAAACTGTTGCCGTTCTGGGTATGAGATATTCTACACCGGACAATTCCTCCTCAATTAATTTGGAATATCTTTACAACGGATATGGAAAAAGTAGCAACTATAATCTCTCCGATTGGATGAACTTCCTCTCGGGATATCAACTTTCTCTCGGCAAACATGAGTTAACAATGGGGATTAATAAATCAATAAACAACGGATTGCTTAAATTTAGCATTGCTACGCTTTATAACCCCGTTGACAAAACCGGACTGTTACTACCTGAAATCAGTCTGTTTCCAAATGAAAATTCCGAAATTGTACTGACACCGTTTATACCGTTCGGGAAAGAGAATCCCAATAACGGCGGCAGTGAATACACTAATTTCCCCTTCGGAGAACAGTTCCGTTTAAAGGTTAATTTTTAGCGGGAGGTAATTTTGGATAAGTTTTTTGAATGGATAACGGAGCAGTCGACAAAACGCCCTAAAATTGTAATTTTGATTTTTATAATATTTACAATAATAATGCTTTACCTGGCAGCGGGACTTAAATTGGAACTTACATATTACGGTTTCGTTCCCAAAAATCATCCTGCAGCCTTAGAATTTAAAAAGGTAACGGACAATTTCGGGAACACAGGCGGAATTATGGTGGTTGTGGAAAATCCCAATCCCGAGTCCCTGGTTGCCATATCAAATGAAGTAAAAGACTCCCTTATGAAACAGAAAGATTTCGTAAAAAATATCACTCTTAACTTCCCCACCGATTTTTTTGTAAATCATGGTTTAATGTTACTGGATACCACCATGTTAAAACGTTCATATACCATGTTATCTTCCGTGGATCTGGATACATTTTTATTTAACTCTAATAATATGTTGGAGGGGAATTATGTGGACAACGAATCCAATATAGAATCCCGGGAATTTGAAATAGTCGGTGCAATTTCATCTTTCGGCGACTTCATTGAGGGTATGAACGAATATCTCAAGAACGGAAATGATACACTTCTTAAAACAGGAACCCTCGAACAGATAACAGGTCCGCTGTACATGAAATCTCTTGACAACAAAATGATTTTAATGACAATTACACCTTCTGTCGATATGTCACAAATGGATGCACTTGTAAAGGGAGTAAAGAAGTTAAGAAAAACGATTAAGGATATAAAAAACAGACACCAAAATACAAAGATTCTCGATACCGGAATGTATTCGGTGGGAGCAGATGAATATGAAACAGGTATTAGTGACTCAACAATAACAACGATTGTTTCTCTTGTCCTTGTTTTCATTTTATTTTTCATAGCTTTCAGAAT
Source organism: Caldifarciminota bacterium (assembly GCA_015486655.1). Lineage (GTDB taxonomy): Bacteria > Hydrothermota > 32-111 > QNBC01 > QNBC01 > QNBC01. Next base: position 13,013 of record WFRF01000001.1, read on the forward strand.
ATGGCATGCATCGATTCTTGCCGGTATAACACTTATTTCAGGTATTATTTGGACTCTCGGATTTACAAGGGTTTTTGTAGGTCGTCTGAATATGTTGACAGCTTTTGTGGGGGTTATTTTAATAGGATTGGGAATCGATTATTCAATACACATTTTCCAAGCTTCAACGGAAAAGGGAGGTGTTGACCTCGCTCTAAAACGCGTCGGAAGAGGGGTAATAGCGGGAGCGCTTACAACTGCGGCTGCATTCTTTGCGTTGACTTTTACATCATTCCAAATTTTACGCGAACTCGGACAGGTTATTTCTCTCGGAGTTATTATGACAGTTCTTGCAAATATCC
>WFRF01000002.1 GCA_015486655.1 Caldifarciminota bacterium
ACTCCCTGGACATACCTGGCTCTGACATTTATTTTAGGTGCAGCTTTGGTAGAGGTGTTTTACTATTTCAGAATTCTGTTTAAATTATTTAATGACAAAAAAGTCAATATCAAAAACAGAATACATCCCTTCGCATATATATCGGTTATAATACTCGCAATTATTGTTTTAACGGTTGGTATATATCCTTCACTATTTTCAAACATACTCAACAGCGCATCTTTACACTTATTTGATAAGGTTCACTACATAACAACAGTCTTAGGAACGGGGGTGCTTAGATGATTGCAAATCTATTTTTAATCACCCTGATTACCGCTTTTGTCGGGCTTATTATCGGTGGCAAACTGAAATGGTTGAGATGGGTTTTATTTACGGGGCTTCTCACATTTCTGTCCATCAGGTTATGGTCATTTTACGGTAATTGGGGATATACCGAAGTTTACAAAGTATTATCTCTGGGTAATTTAAACTTCACCATTCATTTGGGTATAACTAAACTCGGATGGTTCTTTGCATTCTTTACCACAATAATAAACTTGATAATATCCATATTTTCCATTCAGAAAAACCTTAGAGAAAAAGACGAATGGGGCATAGGCGTACTGTGGATGATTCTTGCCGGAGCGAATATAGCCATATTCATGTCTCTGGATTGGATAACGTTTTTCATTGCTTGGGAGGTCATGACTTGGACATCGTACTTCATCATCACTCCCGGTTGGAAAAAATCATTCAAAGCGGCTAATTATTACTTTTTGTTGAGCATGTTCGGAACGTATGCAATGATTATAGGAATCTGGTGGCTGTTCTCAAATCCATCGATTCATACATTGAACATAGCACAATCAATAAGCGGACTTGCAAGGTACTGGCATGTTTCTCCATGGGGAGCAGGGACCGTATCACTTCTCTTTGTGACGGCGTTTTTTGCAAAATCTGCCGTATTTCCTTTCCATCCATGGCCGGCGGAAGCCCATGCAGAAGCACCCGATGATTTTTCACCGTACCTGTCGGGTATAATGATAAAATACGGTCTTTACGGAGTTGTGCTTTTTATTGTTCCTCTATTTATCCAATTACAAAAATTCGGTTTTAACGGCGCCACAGTTCACGGAATACCGCTTTTATCTTATCTGTTGGCATGGGTAGGTGCAATAACAGCCGTTTGGGGGACATATAAAGCCATTGTATCAAATGATATGAAGAGACTTGCAGCCTGGTCCACAGTGGCAAATATAGGATATGCAACGACAGGCATATTTATTCTAAGTTCCAACGGTGTTACAGGTGGAATATTCCACATTGTAAACCATGCCATATTCAAAAGCAGCATATTTGTCGCACTAGCGGCGGTAAAATACAGAACGCACGAAAGGGATATGCACAGACTCGGTGGGCTCGCAACGAAAATGCCCATAACGTTTTTAACGTTTCTACTTGGAATTATAGCGGCAGCGGGAATCCCGCCTATGAACGGTTATGCATCAAAATGGCTTATCTACCAGGCATTATTGTCAGGCAAATTCCCATTCCTTACAACCATGATCTTTATAGCATCAACTGGGGCTTTTATGTATCTATACAGGGCTTTACACTCCATATTCCTCGGGCAACTGCCGGAAAAATACAAAAATGTAAAGGAAGTTCCCGTTCTTATGCAGATACCCATGCTTTTGGGCATGTTGCTCATGATAGGAATAGGTGTTTTTCCCGGCTATGTTCTTAGGCCCATAGGACAGATTGTTAAATCATTGGGACTTGTCCCCATGCATGTGACAAATACCACAATGTTTGCTTTCCTGTCAAATGTCAACGCACTGGTTGTATTTAATATGTTCAGTCTCAGCTTTGCTTTTGCTTTTGTTCTTTATTTGCTGGGCAAACGCAGGCATCATGTGGAACCGCTGGACAATTATACTGCGGGACAAAACCCGAAAGATTTCGGAATGACAACGGAGATGTACCATTTTGCTTTGAAGTTCTACGAACCCTTTGCCAATCTCTTTAAATCGGTAAGAATAGGTATGAGGTACTTTTACGATGCACTCGTCCGAGATGCAAATCTTATCGGTAAATCATTTGCCTCGATGTTTACATCGAGTACAATGGTATCATCTATGCTATTTATCGGAGGCATTGTAACAGTCATTATAGTGGGGTGGTTACTATGATAGTGTTAAAATATATTGCATTTGCGCTTACGAGTATAATTGTAGGTCTGCTTTTTATGGGACTAGGAAGAAAGTATTCCGCAAGAATACACAGAAGATACGGACCTCCTTTCTGGCAGTCCTACTTAGATGTTATAAAACTGTTTTCAAAAACATCCATTTCACATCATTGGGTAATGGATTTCGGAATAATGATGGGACTCGCGGGTATTTTGGCAACAATAGCCTTTCTGCCTATAGGCCCTTTCCATCTGTTTAATTCAATGAACGGAAATATAATCATAATGCTTTACTTCATGACAATAGGATATCTCGGAATGGCAATGGGAGTATCAGCTTCCGGTAACCCGAACTCCGCCATCGGTATTGCAAGAGCTCTTACATTGATGTTAGGATACGAAATCCCATTTGTAATCGTTGTAATTTCATTGATTTTTATAAACAAGAGCTCGTTACTGTCTGTTATGGTTGCAAATCAAGCGGGAGGATTCCTTCACTGGAATATGATTAGGTATCCTTTGGGCTTTATTGCCGCTGAAATGGCTCTTCAGGGTATGCTCGGAGAAAAGCCGTTTGATGCCATGATTGCTCCTTCCGAAATAGCCTCGGGTCCAATGGTAGAATTAAGCGGTAAAATGATGGGACTCGGATTTCTTCAACATGCAGCTCAGATATTCCTTGAAACGGCTATTATAACAAGCCTATTTTTGGGCGGATCATCCAATGTATGGATATTCTTCCTGAAAATGTTTGTTTTATATCTTGTTTCATTATCCATAAATGCAGTTTCTGCAAGGTTCAAATTTGAGAATGCCGTGAAATGGTTCTGGAAATGGCCCATGGCACTTTCGCTTGCGCAACTTTTAATCGTGATTTTATAAGAGGTGTAGATATGTTGATAACATCAAGAAATGATCTTAGAGATAACGGATGGGAGAGAATTCTGAATTATTTCAGGAAAAAATCCATGTGGATGCTCCACTACTGTACAGGTTGCGGGGCTATGGAACTCCCTCCGACTATGACTTCACGCTGGGATATGGAGAGATTCGGTATCGGACCTATGGCAACCCCGAGACAAGCTGATCTGTTGTTGGTTACGGGATATTTATCAATAAAATCCTTAAAACGCGTAATTTATACCTATGAGCAAATGCAGGATCCAAAATGGCTCATTGCATTTGGTTCCTGTCCTTTAAACGGTGGTATATACTACGACTCGTATACTGTCATAAACAGATTGGCATTGTACTTGCCCATAGATCTTTCCATTGAAGGATGTATGCCGAGACCGGAAGCCGTAATCAACGGGTTCAATACTCTTATGAAAGGCATAGAAAAGGGAACGGCGGTAGGTTATAAAAAGTATAAGGAGAACTATGAGTGGTACAAGAAAAACCAGGATGCCATTCTCAACAGAACGAAACCTGTTTTTGATAGTGGGGTGAAATCATGACACAGAAAGAGATTAGTGAAAAAATAAAAGAGAATTTCCCCAATGCAGAGATTAAAATTATCGATAAAAAACAATTTTCAGTGCTTGTTGACAAAGAGCAGATTATACCGGTATTAGCTTTTTTACAGAATATTGATTTTAAAGAGTTGGCTATTTTAACGGCTGTAGATTGGATAGATGAGAATCAATTTGAAATCGTTTATAATGTTTTCTCCTATTCTCATTATCAGCAGATACTTGTTAAAGCGAGAATTGACAGAAATAATCCTAAAATTCAATCTGTGATTAATCTTTGGGACATAGCGAAAACATATGAGAGAGATGTTCACGAATTTTTCGGTATCGAGTTTATCGGCAATGACGAATTGAAACCGTTCTTTTTACATAACTGGCTTGATTTACCGCCTATGAGAAAGGACTTTGATTCTCTCGCTTATTCCAATGAAGTTTATGGAAAATTCAAAGAAGAGAGGGACAAATGAACGAACTGTTAACATTTTTAGGAGAAGAAGATCGCTATAAAAAATACGAATTGTTTTTCGGTCCCAACCATCCCGGAATGAATGGGAATTTTTCCTATATAATAACCGTTGAAGGTCATACTATAAAGAGAGTGGACCCGGATCCGGGACAGCTTCACAGAGGATTTGAAAAACTCGTTGAGCACAGGTTATGGATGCAAAATATATCCCTCATTCCGCGAATTTGTGTTCCGGAACCGGATATAAACGAACTTGTTTATTCGAGATGTATTGAGAAATTAATGGGTGTAGAAATACCCGATAGAGCAAAATACATACGAACAATAGTTCTTGAAATGGCGAGAATCAGCGCATTCCTGTTGGGATTTTCAGCCATAGGAGGTTCAACGGGATTATATACGGCATCACACTGGACTATCGGAGACAGAGATTATTTGCTTGATCTTTTTGAATGGCTTACGGGAGCAAGGGTTTATCACATGTATATAATTCCCGGAGGTGTAAGGAGAGACCTTCCCGAAGGTTGGATTGAAAAACTTGAGGAGACAGTCGATTATATTGAAAAGAGATTATCAGAGTACGACAGATTGATATATAACAACCCGGTTATTGTACAAAGGTTGAAAGGACTTGCTCCGATTACACAGGAAGATGCCGTAAAATACGGAATAACCGGACCCAATTTGAGAGCCACTGGAATTAAATACGATACGAGAAAAGCAGTTCCTTATGCAGCTTATGAATATCTGGATTTTGATATTCCCGTTCAGAGTGACGGAGACGGGCTTGCAAGAGCCATTCAAAGAAGGGAAGAATTCGAAATCAGCATAAGCTTGATAAGACAGGCAATCAAGAAAATGCCTAAGAAGGGAAAGGTAAGACTCGACATGCCTAACCCGCTTAAATTCAGGGTACCAAAAGGTGAAGTGTACGTAAAAGTCGAATCGGCTCGCGGAGAGCATGGATACTACATTGTTTCCGACGGTGACACAAAACCTTTCAGAATGGCTGTAAGAGGCGGTTCGTATACGGCAGGACTTGTTTATGCAAGGAAAGCTCTTGTGGGTATGCGTATAGAAGATGTTGCACTTTGGATGGCTACAATGGATGTCTGCGCGCCGGATTTTGATAGGTAGGAGGAAAGCTATGAACTATAAAGATAAAAGTGTTTTTGCCCCTTTAATTGCTCTGAAGTACCTCTTTAAGGACCCGATTACAATTCGTTATCCTAAAGAGGAA
>WFRF01000003.1 GCA_015486655.1 Caldifarciminota bacterium
CATCGGCTATATTTCTCGTAATATCCTTCATCATATATTCCTGTAAAAGATATGCGGGCTTAATAAGTCCGGGAGAATCCAAAAAAACAACCTGGTATCCTTCCCCGTTTAAAATCCCTACAACACTCTTTCTCGTCATCTGTGCTTTATACGATACAGGTGCCAGTTTTGTGTTAATCAAAATGTTCAACAGCGTCGATTTTCCCGCATTGGGAAGCCCTACAATAGTTGCAAATCCGGCTTTATACTTTTCCATATATTCTGTTCACCTCATAGTAGGTCTCAAATGTTCCCGCATCGCTCCAAAAACCTTCTTCCACGGAAAAGCTCAATCTGTTTTTTGAAATCAGTAAATTATGCAAATCCGATATTTCATATTCCCCTCTTTCCGATATTTGCAGTTCCGGCAGATAATTAAAAATCTCGGATTTGTAGAAGTATACTCCCGTTACAACAAATTTTGAAATTTGCTTTTTCGGTTTCTCCACAATCCTAATAAGATTATTCTCTTTAATATCGGCGACTCCGAATCTCTCGGGGGTTTTACTTTCCTTTAAAACGATAAGCGAGCGATTATCCTTTTGAAACCGTTCTGTCAATTTATTCATGTTAAATTCAAATATGTTATCACCCAACGCCACAATAAAATCATCGTTACCTACAAACTCCTTTCCCAAACCGACTGCATGTGCTATACCCAAAGGTTTATCCTGAACTTTGTAAGTAAAATTCACGCCGAATTCATCTCCGCTCCCCAAAAGAGAAACAATATCTCCCAGATGTTCCGTACCTGTAATCACCAATATTTCGCCAATACCCGCTTCTTTAAGTTTATAAAGAGGATAAAACACCATAGGTTTATTACCGACGGGTAAGAGATGTTTATTCGTAACCTTTGTAAGAGGGAATAATCTTGTACCACTCCCTCCGCATAACAGCATTCCTTTCATTTGCCCCTAATCTTATTAAAATCACAACTTTTTGTCAAGTAAATACATATATGTTAAAAATTTAGGTGAATTCATCCATTATACAGCCGTTATACGACACAGATTTATTCTTGACTAATCGGGCTAATTAAAGTATGATTATTTATATAAAACAGGAGTAGATTATGAATTTAAAAGAAGTTTTAACAAATATGGTGAAGAGTGATGCATCCGATTTACACTTAAAAGCAGGAACTCCTCCCATATTCCGCATAAACGGGTCTCTTGAAGTTCAAAATTACCCTCCCTTGAGTCCCCAGGAGTTGAGGAATATTGCAATGCAAATTATGACACCGGAACAACAGGAACAGTTTGCAAAGGATAAGGAGCTCGATTTTGCAATCGGCATTACCGGGCTGTCAAGATTCCGTGTAAATGCCTATATGCAAAGAGGAAGCGTAGCAATTGCAATGAGAACGATTCCAATGCTTTCAAAGAGAATAGAAGAATTGAATCTTCCCCCCGTCCTCAAAGATCTGGCTATGAAACCCAGGGGATTTTTCCTTGTCACCGGAACAACAGGAAGCGGTAAATCAACCACTTTGGGCGCAATGGTAGAATACATAAATTCAACGATAAAAAGAAATATAATTACCATTGAAGATCCTATCGAATTCCTGTTTAAAGATAAAAAATCCACTATATCCCAGAGGGAAATTGGAAATGATACCCATTCATATAACGATGCTCTGAAGCATGTCTTAAGACAGGACCCTGATATTATTCTCATAGGAGAAATCAGAGACAGAGATACAATGGACACGGCAATAAGGGCAGCAGATACCGGTCACCTTGTCATGAGCACTCTTCACACTCTTAACGCAAGTGAAACCATAAACAGAATAATTTCTTTCTATCCTCCTCATCAACAGCAACATATAAGAGTTCTTTTGGCAACCACTTTAATAGGTGTGGTTTCCCTCCGGCTTATTCCAAGAATCGATCAGGAAGGCAGAATACCGGCTACGGAAGTCATGATAACAACTGCCACTATAAGAGAATATCTTTTAGATGAAGTGAAAACTCTTTTAATTCCCACAGCAATTGAAGAAGGAGAACAGTATAGCATGCATACATTTGATCAGGATATTATGAGACTATACAAAGACAAGATAATATCCTATGACGATGCATTGAGGAATGTAACCAATCCCGACGAATTTAAGTTAAAATTAAGAGGTATAGAATCAACATCCGAAGATGCTTGGGAGCTATAAAAGGAGGAGATAATGAGTAAAACAAACGCTAAAATTTTAGGGGCAATTGCAGGTATAATAGTAGGTATAATTCTTTTGATTTTCGGTTTTTGGAAAGTTATGTTAATTCTTCTTGTTGGCGCAGTGGGGTGGTATATAGGTTATCTTGTGGATGAAAGCAAAAAGAATGACCACATCGACATAGAATGAGGCTCAAATGGCTCTTATAAATTATGCCAAGAAGGAAATCATATGTAAAATCGTATACTACGGTCCCGGCAGATCCGGAAAAACAACAAATCTACAGTACATATATTCGAGACTTCCCGATAATAGAAAAACAAATATGATCTCACTTGCCACGGAGATGGACAGAACACTGTTCTTCGATTTTTTGCCATTGGATTTGGGAAAAATAGGGCAATATACAATTAAATACCAACTCTACACGGTTCCCGGACAGGTATATTACGATTCGACCAGAAAATTGGTTCTCCAGGGAGCAGACGGTATCGTTTTTGTTGCCGATTCACAACACTCCAGATTCGAAGATAACATGGAAAACATGGAGAACATGAACGAAAATTTGAAGAAAAATAACTTATCTATTGAAGAAATCCCGGTTGTACTGCAGTTCAACAAGAGAGATGTCATTGATCTCATACCGGTTGAAGAATTAAACAGGGTCCTTAATTTAAGGAACTGGGATTATATAGAATCTATAGCTATCTCCGGAAAAGGGGTAATAGAGACACTAAAGTTAATAAGTAATAAAGTTCTTTCTTCAATAAAGGGCAAATACAGTAAAAAGGTGAGGTAATGAATGGCAAATTATCCTGACTTTAAGGATAATCTATCCTCACTTAAAAGGGATTACATATTTCAAAATTACGTTATCGGTGACTTCAACAGGGATGCTTATCAGGTTATACTCGGTTTCGTTACAAAAGACAACCCCGCTTATAATCCGCTTATAATAAATTCCGAGAGCGGAATGGGCAAATCTCACCTGTTGCATTCAATAGGAAATTATCTTATTCAAAGAAATATAGAGAGTTCCATCTTCCTGTTAAACCAGGACAGTCTGATTAATTTTGAATCCCTTCTAAATAAAGATAAATCATTTCTAAGGGAGCTGAAGAAAAAACGTGTTTTTCTCGTAGATGATCTTGATATTCTTATGAAATACAAATCAATAATAAACATGTTCGAACTTTTAATGGAATATTTTTACAACAAAAACGTAAGAATAGCAATAACCTCAACAAAACCCATTAAGTCTCTCCCCCTCTCCGAAAAGACAATGGCAATTATAAACAGTGGGTTCACAACAAAAATCGGCAATACAAATTTAAAGGATCGGGCAAGATTGCTGGCTTACTTTTTCAAAAGCGCAAAGATAAGAATTAACCCGGAACTGGCAAAGTACATTGTTCACATAAACACATTGAAGATTCGGGATCTGAAAAGCATTACCAACAAAATATTCGTATACGCCAATCTGCA
>WFRF01000004.1 GCA_015486655.1 Caldifarciminota bacterium
AACAAGGAAGTTTCGAGGAGCTCGCGACTCAATCCCGCCCTCTCCGCTTTTCAATAGAACCCGCTTGAAACGGAGTTTCAATTGAGGGTTCGAAAACATAACCCCTTACTTCAGCAACAAGGAAGTTTCGAGGAGCCGGCGACTCAATCCCGCCCTCTCCGCTTTTCAATAGAACCCGCTTGAAACAAAGTTTCAATTGAGGGTTCGAAAACATCACCCCTTACTTCAGTAACAAGGAAGTTTCGAGGAGCTCGCGACTCAATCCCGCCCTCTCCGATGACATTGTATTGCATTATGTGCGGGCCATATTATAGCCCACACATAATTGGTTGCCAAAAAGGAAATGTCTATATTTTCAAAGAACAGATTCGGTGGCTTTTAACGCCTCTGAATGTTTTTTCTTATCTCAATGCGTCTTTTCAACATCCTCTTTCCCATTTCTCTCAAGTGAGCCCTTCTAAGTTCTTTTAACTTTGTGATTTGCTTTTTAGTCAAATATTTGTTAATTACAAGTCTTCTCTGCATTTGTTTAAAAGCAATCTCTCCTCTTAATTTTCCAATGTCCGCGGATAATTTCTTCAATGTGTTTTCGTCGGGATTATCCTTCATCATCTCTTCAGCTACATCGACGCCTTTTACTTTAAGATTGGCTTTCAGTTGAATCAAATCTTTTTCGATATCCATTTTTGCAATTTTCATTTTCATTATCTGATCGCTTTTAAGCCCTACTTTTTCCAAAAGTTCATCGTCCATAGGCATCCCAAGACCTCTTTCTCCGCCTTCAGGACCCATCATATCACCAGGTATGTTGCCGGGACCATTCTGCCCTCTGCCCATCATGGGTTGAGCCGAAATTGCCACCACCAACATTATCATTACTGCAAATAGTATTAGTTTCTTCATGTTTACCTCCTTCTAATATTATTTCGCATTTGTGCTCTGTTTTCTATCATTTTCCTTATTTCTCTTCTGAATTGGTATTCAAAAACTATCATCTTTGCCGTTTGTTCTTCGGAAATTATGCCTTTTACGCTGTTAAAAAAATCCTTCTTTCTCTGCGCCATCATGATATCAATGTCAAGAATTTTATTTACTTCATTAGTTATTCCTTTGCTCTTTCCACTCTTAATTTTTCTTGCCAATTCTGCTATTCTCTTGTTTTTATCTCTCTGCATGTTTCGCATGTCGTCCTCAAAGTTCCGGAATCTCGGCAAAAATCTGTCGGCCTGATCGTCGGTCAACTGTAAATAATCCACCAATTTCCAAACTTTCAATGCTTCTATCTTATTAACTCTCTGCCTGTCCTGGGCAGCCCGAACATTCAATACCGCGGTGAAAGAGATTAAGATAAAAAGGATTAAATATCGCTTCATGATACCTCCATTTTATAAAGATTTATAATAATCTACAATATCGGGGTTATTATTCAAATAGTCTATAAGATCCCGATCGCTTATATCATCTATTGAATCGCTTACTTCCGAATAAAAATAATCATCTATGGTAGTGTTTACAATATATGTATAATAGCCGTCACTATTGGAAGATCTTCTCTTAAGGGTAAATATTGACAAAACCAGCACAATCAAAAGAGTCGCACCTATACTTCCCCACTTGAGAAAACCGAAAAATCTGTTTTTATGAACATTTAGAGTTTCAATTTTTGCCATAACATTTGTTCTTATATTTTCCTTTTCAAAATCGGATATATCAGGAAAAACATTTTTACTTACACTTATAATCTTATCGATCTTTTCGATTTCACTAACATTAGGCTCCTTATTGCCTTTTTTTCTTAAAAACTCTTTTATTTCTTCGTAATCTTTCATAATATTCCCTCTAATAAGGTTTGCAATTTATCGATTGCCCTGAAGTAGAGAGCCTTAACGGTTCCTTCCTTTATGCCTAAAATATCAGCAATCTCTCTGTGTTTATACCCGTCCCTTGCGTGCATGATAAACACGGCTCTTTCCCTTTCTGTTAATTCTTTCAACGCATTTTCTATTGATATTCTGTCTTCTGCGGATATTACACCAGAGTTTTTTGTTAAATTTACACTTAACTGTTCATGACCATTTTTATTCTTTTTGTTTATAAAGTCTATTGATGTTGTATATGCTATTCTCAATACCCACGTTAAAAAGGATGATTTGGCATTAAACTTGATAATATTTTTATATACCTTCAAAAAGGTTGTTTGAACGATATCTTTTGTGTCTTCATTATCCAGCGTCATTCCGTATGCCATTTTATACACTCTGTTTTCGTATCTCATCATTAGCTCCTTAAAATACTCCTTTTCTCCGTTAATTATATGTTCTATAATCTCTTTGTCGTTCATCTGCATAAATAGACTCCAATCGGGGGGAAAAGGTTTACACGAGAAGTGATTTTCTTACGGATTTTAAAAATTCATGAAGTGAGGAAAGTTGATAATCCGGATATGTCCACGGAAGTTTTGTATATTTCTTGCTCTTATAGATCAAAGTTACCTCGCCGTAAATCCCGTCTTTTAAGTAGATTCTGTGAGAAAAATCCTTTGTGGATGCAAGGATCAAGCGAGACAAATTGAGATATCCCGGATCAAGATTTATCGTTCTTCTGCCATTTTCCGAAAACTTGTTTTCCACCGAAATCGTAAAGTTTTTTATATCCGCCAATTGATCCTCGTAGACGGGCTCTTTAAAAGCAACCCAAAACCTTTTGATTTTATTCCCCATTTCTTCTTTATAATAATCGGTAAAAGAAAATTCTATCGGCTCTGTTTTATCCTTTATCTCTCCGAATTTATTCCTCAATATTTCCTCAATTGTTTCCCATTCACACTTATCGCTAAGCAATACTCCTACAATAAGAACCGCTTTCGGCCTTCTCATAATAACCACATAAGCCTCAAAATATAAGGAAGGGTGACGAGGGATACTATGGAGCCCAATGCCAGGAAAGGCCCAAACGGAACCATGGAGCTTCTGTTTCCTTTCTTTCTTATTATTAAGGCAATTCCGTAAATCGAACCCAAAAGAGCCCCCCAAAACAGTGTGGGCAATATGTAATAAATGCCAATATAAGCTCCTATAATACCCATAAGGAAAATATCACCACTGCCCATAACTTCTTTCTTCCATATCGCTTTCCCTATAACTTTTATCAACAATATTATTAACATACCCGATACCGCTCCCCCGACAAAATGAATCAGATACAAC
>WFRF01000005.1 GCA_015486655.1 Caldifarciminota bacterium
ACAATCGGCAATGCCTATGTTACGGGATACATAAATATAAACGGGAATAAAGATTATCTTACGGTAAAATACGACTCACTGGGAAATATCGCATGGGCAGACACATTCGATGATGGTTACAATGACTATGCCTACGGTATATTCGTAGATACAAAAGGCAATATTTATGTTACGGGACATTCTTCAAACACCGGTTATGTGACGTTAAAATACGTTGAAGCCGAGGGAATATCGGATAGGACTCTGAAACATAACGCGATTTTCACCACTTCGCTACTCAATGGAGGGGATATCTTTTATTCTTACGATGTTCCGAAATCGGGTTATTATGAAATTACATTGTACAGCTTAACAGGAACTATATTAAAAGGTATAAGAGGAAGCAGCTCGGGACATGGAGAAGGAACAATAAATAATCTGCCTTCGGGAATATACTTTTTAAGATTTAAACAAGGGGAATGTGAGATAAACAAAAAGGTTATATTAATTAAATAATGGCAAGAGACTCCATGGCAATTATCCGGTAAAAATCAAACATCAAAGGTGGTTATTATCCCGTAACCACCTTTGAAATTCAAGGGGGATAAAAGAAATTAGAAAATAAATTTAATGAACATTATCTGTCACATCCGAATTTATGAAATATAAAACTCGCTATATTATTAAGTTTTTATGTTAAAGTTGTGTAGGGTTTCTACTTTATTTGACTTTTTTCAATAGTTCTTTTGCATGTTCCAGTGCTGATTCCTTTCCGTAAGCGGAACCGAGCATTCTCGCAGTTTCATCGATACGGTCTTCTTCATTGAGACTCTTCACCAAGACTGCCGCCCTGTTGTTTTCGATGTATTTTTCAATCTTGATGTGATTATTTGCAAAAACAGCCACCTGCGGCAGATGTGTAATTGTAATTACCTGCGTATTCGAGGCTATTTCTTTCATAAGTTCTCCGATTTTGTAACCTGTGTCTCCTCCGATTCCCGTATCAATCTCATCAAAAACAATAGTATCTGCCATCCTCTTTTCGTTAAGAAGCGATTTAAATGCTAACATAATTCTCGATATCTCTCCCCCTGAAGCAATTTTATTCAACGGTTTCGGTGTCTCCCCCGGGTTTGTTGCAATATAAAATTCATACGAATAGATTCCGGAAATCTCCGGTGTTTGCAGTTTCTCAAATTTAACCTTGAATTTTATACCGCTCATCTGTAACTGTGCTAAAATTCCGGGGACTCTTTTCTCGATTTCTCTTATGGTTTCCATCCGAGCATTGTGTAAATCTTCTCCTATCGAATGTAAATCATTTAAGAGTTTCTCAATCTCCTTCTCCATCTTTGTCAGATCGGCATCGTCTACATCAATACTGCCGAGTCTTTGCACAACCTCATCCCTATACCGCAAAACAGATTCAATGGTGCCTCCGTATTTCTTTTTCAGCCTGCTTATTTCACTGATTCTTGCTTCGATTTCATCTATCGGAGGAAATTCTTCATCGTCCATTAGCAAGTATTCACCGATTCTGTCTTTAAAATCTTCGATTCTGTAAGTTACATCGGTAAGAATTTCTTTCATGTCCGAAAATTTAGCGTCTATTTTGCTTAGTTTATCCAAATTTTCAATGGCAGACCATATTTTTGACTCTACTCCGTCCTTGGCAAAAAGATCACTCTTTATATTTTCAATATAACTATTAATTTGAACCCTGTTTTTTATGAATTTCTCTATTTTTCCCAATTCTTCATCCTCACCGATCTTAGGAGAAATCTCATCAATCTCTTTCAAATGGAATTCATACATATCCTTGTTCTGAAGAATGTTTGATAATTCTTTTCTCATCCCGGAGAGTTTCATCTTCTTTTCTGCAATCAGATTAAATAACCCCTGATATTTATCGATTAAATCTCCGTAATCACCGTATTTATCCAACATTTCTCTCTGCCTGTCCGGATAGAATAATGATTGGTGTTCATGTTGCCCGTGCAAATCAATCAGGTATTTCCCCACTTCTTTAAGCACGGCTATGGTAACGGGCATATCGTTTATATATGCCTTGGAATGTCCGTTTTTATTAACTTTTCTTCTTATGATAATCTCATCATTGCAATCTATATCGTGACTTGCCAGAATCTTTTCGGATGATTCGTTTATACCGGAAAATATGCCCGATACTTCGGCAAAATCCTCCCCCTCTTTTAACATAGTTTTATCAAATCGCTCCCCTAACAGAAGGTTAATGGAATTTACGATAATCGATTTTCCCGCTCCCGTCTCTCCGGTCAAAACATTGAACCCTTTACTGAAATCAATATCCAAAAAATCGATTATGGCAATGTTTTTTATGGTTAATTCGGATAACATTATCCTCCCCAATCGAGTTTTTCACGCAGTAAATTAAAATAGTTACTCTTAAACCTCTTAATAATGTTTATGGAAAAATCCGCTTTTTTAATACGGATTTTATCTCCCATTTCAAGATTACGCTGCAGTTGCCCGTCAAAAGATATTATCGCCTGCGGTGACATAAGTTCAATTTCAATGTTCGTTTCCGAAGGGACCACAAATGGTCTATGCCCTAAATTATGAGGAGCTATTGGAGTAATCACTATGGCATCAATAGTAGGAATTAAGATAGGTCCTCCTGCAGCCAGCGAATATGCTGTGGAACCGGTAGGAGTGGAAAATATGATGCCGTCGGATCTGAAATGAGCTACATCTACATCATTCAAACTCAATTTCAAATCAACTATCCTGAGGGTACTGCCCATATGGATTACTATATCGTTTAGACAGTGGTATGACTCTCCCGTAAATTCACCTTCAAGAACCATTCTTTTCTCAATTATCCCCTCTTCGGAAATGACTTCATCCAAAACATCTACGCACTCTCCCGCTCTTGTTTCGGCGAGAAATCCGAGATGTCCCACATTTACTCCCAATATCGGTTTACCCGAGTTTTTAATGAAGTGTGATGCTTTCAAAAATGTCCCGTCACCTCCCACGGAAACAATAATGTCTGCTTCTTTTACTATTTCACCAATCTGTAAAATTCTGTCTCCCTTCTTTGCAATATGTTCATATTCCCCCTGTAAAAGCAGAACAATACCCTTGTCTCTGCAGTAATCCTGTATTTTTCCTATAACATCAACGGATTTTTCTTTTTTTGTATTTGCAATTATCCCTATTTTCATATTTCAATACTCTATTATGCAATATCTGTATAAATTATTATAATCTTTATAAAAACTATATTCAAGTCCTTTTTTTTCGAGAAATGACCCCAATTTCTCAATCCCCGCTTCATCAAATTCAATAATCAATTCACCGCCTTTATTGATATGTGATTCCGTCTCATCTATTAATTTTATGATTAAATCAAGTCCGTCTTCTCCTCCTGACAGAGCCGATTCCGGTTCGTTTTTTACCTCCGTCTGAAGATTCTTCATCTGTTCGTTATTCAAATAGGGTAAATTTGCCGTAATCAAATCGGCTTTTGCCGTAATGCCCTCGTATAAATCACCTCTGTTTATAACATATCGGCCTTCTTCCTTCAGAAGATTTTTAGCATTGTATGAGGCTATTTCAAGAGCTTCTTCGGAAACATCGGAAAGCGTTACCTTAACGTTTTTCGAATAATATGCAACGGAAATGCCTATTGCTCCGCTTCCCGTTCCAATATCGACAATGATCCCGTTTTCCCGGTTTTTAAAGTAATCAATCGCCCTTTCCGCCAAAAATTCACTCTCAGGTCTCGGTATAAGCACATTCTCGTTTATTTTGAACGAAAGTCCGAAAAATTCGGTTTTACCTATGATATATTGAACCGGTTCACCGCTAATCCTTCTCTTAATAAATTCTCGATATTTATCCAATTCGGAAGGCTCTATCTTTCTGTCGAATTTCAAATAAAGATCAAGCCTCTTCATTTTGAGTACTTCTGCGAGGAGTATCTCGGATGAAAGGCGTGGTTCCGAAATATTTTTCTTAATGAGGTAATTTCTCGTTTCTTTTAGTAATTCCCCTATGGTCCATTGCTTCATAAAGCATCCAGCATTTTTGTTCTAATATCTATTATCAGTGTATCGATCAGTTCATCGAGATGTCCTTCCATAATTTCACCTAATTTGTACAGGGTCAAGTTTACGCGATGATCGGTTACCCTATTCTGAGGAAAATTGTACGTCCTTATTCTCTCGCTTCTGTCCCCGGAGCCTACCTGTTTTCTTCTCTCGTTCTCAATCTTTTCGTTTTCCTCTTTGATTTTCATATCATACAACCTGGCCTTTAAAACTTTCATCGCTTTTACCCTGTTCTTGTACTGACTTCTCTCATCCTGGCACACAACGACAATACCCGTTGGAACATGAGTGAGCCTAATTGCCGTTGCAACCTTGTTAACGTTCTGCCCCCCCGCACCCGATGAATGAAAGACATCCATTTTTATATCGGACGGGTTTATATCAATGTCAACATCTTCGGCTTCGGGTAAAACGGCTACAGTTACGGCGGACGTATGAATTCTCCCTCCGGACTCCGTTGTGGGAACTCTCTGCACCCTGTGTGCACCGCTTTCATATTTCAGTTTTCCGTACACACCATTTCCCTCAACACTGAAAATGACTTCTTTAAATCCCCCTAACTCGGTAGGATGGGAATCTATCAAACTAACTTTCCAACCTTTTGATTCGGCATATTTTGAATACATTCTGAAGAGGTCTCCCGCAAACAGAGATGCCTCCTCTCCGCCAACACCCGCACGAATTTCCATTATCGCATTGCGGTTGTCTCTCGGATCCCTGGGAAGCAAGGCGATAATTAACTTCTTTTCATATTCATCGATGCTACTCTTAAGGCCCTCTATCTCTTGCTTAATCATTTCAATCATGTCACCGTCATTTTCGGTCTTTAACATCTCTTCATTTTCGTTTAACTGTTTAAGAGCTTCATTGTAACTGTTATAAATCTCCAAAGTGTCCGAAAGATCCTTTTCCTCTTGTGACAACTCACGAAAACGATTCATATCTTTCATTACAGCAGGATCGGATAGATCCTGCTGTACTTTATTATGTCTCTCTTTAAGTTCTTCGAGCTTATCAATAAGATTTTTGTTTAACATATCAGTCTATCATCACCCTTCCGTAAGGTTTTATCTCATTTCTTCTTTCCTTCACAGTCGCCTGAGCCGCTGCTAGCCTTGCAATAGGCACTCTGAACGGTGAGCAGCTGACATAATTCATATTTACGAGATGACAAAATTCCACACTTGAAGGTTCTCCGCCGTGTTCACCACAGATTCCGATTTCCAGATCCGGTTTTGTATTTCTTCCTCTTTCAATACCGATTCTTACAAGCTGCCCCACTCCGTCTCTGTCAAGAACCGCAAAGGGATCGCTTTTCAAGATATTCTTCTCACCGAGATAAACATTCAAAATTTTTCCCACATCGTCCCTTGAGAAACCGAATGTCGTCTGTGTAAGGTCGTTGGTACCGAATGAGAAGAAATCGGCATATTTCGCTATTTCATTTGCAGTAATTGCCGCTCTCGGCAGCTCTATCATGGTCCCGATCATGTATTTCAAGTTTGAATTGTATTTTGCCAATGTCTCTTTAGCCATTGATTCGACAACTTCTCTCTGAGATTCTAATTCTCTGTAAATACCCACAAGAGGAATCATCACTTCGGGTAATACCTTAACGCCTTCCTTCTCCACTTCACAGGCGGCTTCGAATACGGCTCTTGCCTGCATTTTCGTTATCTCCGGATAGGTTATACCAAGCCTGCATCCTCTATGACCGAGCATGGGGTTGGCTTCATGTAAATCCGCTATTTTCTCTTTAACTTTCTCGTAAGATAATCCCATATCGTTTGCAAGTTGTTTAATGAGATGCTCCTCTTTAGGTAAAAACTCATGGAGAGGCGGATCGAGTAATCTTATTATAACGGGATATCCGTCCATTGCTTTGAAAATACCTTTAAAATCCTCTTTCTGCATGGGTAAAATTTTCTCCAGAGCTCTTTCCCTCTCTTCAACCGTTTCGGAAAGAATCATTTCTCTCATTGCTCTTATTCTGTCTTCGGCAAAAAACATATGCTCGGTACGGCACAATCCTATACCCTGCGCTCCGAAATTTCTTGCTATTTGCGCATCGTGCGGTGTATCGGCATTCGCTCTCACACCCAATCTCTTTATTTCGTCCACCCATGTCATATATTCATTGAATTCCGCTTCGATGCTTGCATCAATTGTTTTCAATTTACCGAGATACACGTTACCCGTCGACCCGTCAATGGTAAGATAGTCTCCTTTACGAACAACTACGTCACCTACTTCTATTGTTTCCGTGTTATAATTAACATTCAGGTCTTCACAACCGACTACACAGGTTTTACCCATTCCTCTTGCAACAACAGCAGCATGGGATGTCATCCCGCCTCTTGCGGTTAAAACTCCGTTACAAGCATTCATACCGGCAACATCTTCCGGAGAAGTTTCCATTCTTACGAGTATTACATCTTCTTTCTTTTCCTTCTCAGCCACCGCTTCTTCCGGTGTAAATACAACTTTACCGATTGCGGCTCCCGGGGAGGCAGCCAAACCTTTAGCTATCGGTTTGTGCGTTTTGATTTCTTCAGGAGCAATAATGGGATGCAGAAGTTGATCAAGCTGTTTCGGTTCAACTCTCATTATGGCTTCGTCCTTGTCAATCAACCCTTCTTTTACCATGTCCACTGCCATTTTGACAGCCGCTTTACCGGTTCTCTTTCCCGTTCTTGTTTGCAACATCCACAACTTGCCCTTTTCAATGGTGAATTCGATATCCTGCATGTCTCTGTAATGTTTTTCCAATTTGTTTTTTATTTCAACGAGTTCCTTATAAACTTCCGGCATTAATTCCTCAAGCGTCGGTAAAGGTGAATCGCCCTTACAGGCAAGGTTGATCTTCTGCGGTGTTCTTATACCAGCAACCACATCTTCTCCCTGTGCATTCACAAGAAATTCTCCGTTAAAAACATTCTCTCCTGTTGCAGCATCTCTCGTAAATGCAACACCCGTTGCACTGTCATCTCCCATATTTCCGTAAACCATTGAAACTATGTTTACAGCGGTACCCCAATCGTCAGAAATACCATTAATCTTTCTGTAATCAATTGCCCTTTTGTTGTTCCATGATTCAAAAACAGCCGTAATAGCTCCCCAAAGCTGTTCATTAACGTCTTGCGGGAATAATTTTCCCAGTTTGTTTTTAAACAATTCCTTGTATCTTTCAATGAGAAGTTTTAAATCATCCGCATTGAGTTCCACATCCTGTTTAACGCCTCTTTCGGCTTTCAGAGCACTTAAAAGACTCTCGAACTCATGATGAGGAAGGCCCATCACAACATCCCCGTACATCTGAATAAATCTTCTGTAACTGTCGTAGGCAAACCGCTCATTGTTCGTCTGTTTTGCAAGTCCCAGCACTGTTTGGTCGTTTAATCCCAGATTCAATACGGTATCCATCATACCGGGCATGGAAACCCGTGCACCCGATCTTACCGACACGAGAAGCGGGTTATCCTTATCTCCGAATTTATGATTCATGGCTTCTTCCATGGCTCTCATGGCTTCATTCACTTCTTCTTTCAAGCCTTCGGGGTAAGTCTTATTGTGTGCATTAAAGTATGTACAAACCTCTGTTGTAATTGTAAATCCCGGGGGCACAGGCAAACCCAAACTCGCCATCTCGGCAAGGTTAGCTCCCTTACCTCCGAGCAAGTCTTTCATCTTACTTCTGCCGTCTACTTTATCCTTTATAAACCAATATACATATTTGGTCATCTTTACCTCCTTATTTTTCCGAGCATATATTAACACAAAAAGAGTTACAATTCAATAGCTATTTTTCATTTTGTGAAAGTTTTATCTTCTATTTGACAGACGCAATTATCTCGGAAATAATCTCTTCTTCCCTTTCCTTTGAAAGATCCACAGGGATTACCGAAATCTCGATTCTGCTATTGTATCTCTTGATTGTTTCAATAGGTTTTGTAAAGTTTTCATTGGCAGGATATATTAAAATAACTCTGTTTGCCTTGTACTTTTCAGCATATGCATACATCTGATACAGATCACTCTGGCTTATTCCGTAATTTTTCCTACTGTTACTTTGATCGATTAATTTCCACTTTGTATCTAATATTATTGTTTCTTCTCTGTCAGGAGACCATAAAACAATATCGGGTTTCAGTGCAAATTTCTTCTCTTCAATTAAAAGATGCTCACCGGTATCTTGTAATGAAACATAATATTTACCCGAAAAATATTTTTTTACAAGGTTCCCAATGTAGCTTTCAAATAATTTTTCCATGGGAAATAACAAAGCATATGCCACACTACTCCCTTTAAAGTTAGAAAAACTTTCTTTTCCGAGAAAAACTTTACACCATTTAAGTATGAGAGAATAGTCTTTCATCAACCTGTTCGTATTACATTTCGTAAAATCCTCATCAATATTGGAACTTTCGTTTACATCGTCAAAATAGTAAAAATAATCACGAATTCTTTTTTTGTTTGAATTTAATTTAGATTTATGTGCGAGATATCTCAATGTGGTTTTAATAATTCTGTTTTCCGGTCTGTCTTTCATAAATTCGTCATATCTTACAAAAAACCTCTCCTTATGTAAACTGTTTTCCTTAATATGTTTGTTAAACAACAATTTACCTTTGAGAAAATAAGTGTTTTCTTCTTTTGAAATATAGTTCTTTTTCAATCCTCTTTTAATTATGAGTGAAAGCTCCTCAAGAAACATAGAAATGAATATCTCAAGTAAGGGCATCCTGCCTTTCTGTATGTGAGATTTGTCAATGTATTTAAATGTTGTATCCCTGAGAGATTTTAACATCTTCAAGAATATTGCTTTTATTTCTGTATCTTTATTAATTTTGTAAATTTTAGGTAAAATCTCAATAGTAGTCTTATTCTTTGTTTCAATTAAGCCTACATAATTTTTAGCTCTTAATATCTCCCCATCTTTTCTATTATAATCGGGCATAAGAAAATTAAATATTTCCGTTCCGTTATCATTTATTTTATTTTCCAACACATATTTTTTAATTTGATTAAATGTTGTTTCCGGTAAAAATAAATTCGAATCAGAATTTGAATTATCAGTCTTACCGTTTTTTGAAATTGCTATATAAGAAAATTCTTTAAGAATATATGACCTGTTTTTCAAATTATTCCTTTATTCCAATTTTTTATTTATCTCTTTGTATACGTTATTATCATATATTTTCTTAAAAACTAGCGAATCTAATGTCCCTGTTTCCAACTTAGGGTTTACTCTATATGCTAAGAGGTCTTCATAATCTTCGTGATCAAACCCTATTATATCGTGTTCCTTAAATACTGCGCTTTGTATCAATCTGTATTTATTGAAATCATCATCAAGATTCAAATTTTCCTCTCTTATACCATTATGAAACTGTTTTATATGATCTCCAAGCACTATTTGAATCTTTTCCCAGTCATCAAAAAAATACTCTTGAAGCAAAGGAATTATTTTTTTACTAAAAATGTTGCACAAATCCTTAAAAGATCCGTTTCTCTTCAATTCGAGAAAATAGGAATGTCCTATGGTATGATCCCTATCATATAAAAACTCGATTCTTTCGTTAATCTTTTTTAAAAGTTTTTCTATCCGAATTCCATTAATATCAATATCTTTTAGAAGACCGGGATCCGGTAATACCTCCTTAAACTCAAACCTTCTTCTCAATGCAATATCTATTAATGCAATCGATCTATCGGCAGTATTCATCGTGCCGATAATATACAGATTATTAGGTACACTGAAGTTTTCTCCCGAATAGGGTAATACAACCGACATCTCATTCTCATTTCCCGCTCTTTTATCATCCTCAATTAATGTAATTAATTCCCCGAAAATTTTTGATATGTTTCCTCGGTTAATTTCATCTATAAACAATGCATAATTATTGTCCGGATTTTCTCTGGCTTCATCGGCAATCCTTTTAAATACACCGGGGACAATTTCATAAGAAATGTTATCGTTACCCTCTTCTTTGAATTTAATAGGTTTCAATCCTTCAACAAATTCCTCATATGAGTAAGACTGATGAAATGTTACGAATTTATATCTTTTCTTGCTCTTCCTCTCAGGCACATAATTTTTGTATTTTTGTAAAATCTCCCTTATCTCAGGGAACTTTTCATCAACAATTTTTCCATTGACATGCCAAAAAGAATTTTCATCTCTATAAAATAATTCCGACTCTGCTTTGTTTACATTATTGGACTTAGAACTAATCCCCATTACTCCCAATTCCATAGATCTCAATACAACAACACTTAAATTTTTTGTGGTAGTTATTTTACCTTTTAGTTTAATCAATGGGTGTTCATATATATCTCTTAGCCGTGTTTTATTCCCTTCCGCATCCATGAGAACCATGGCTACGACTTGCCACCATGACAAATTTTTTATATCTTCTCTTATGAACTCTTCCGCTGTTACCAATACATCTTCTTCAGTAAACAATCTAAAGTATTTATCCTTGAGCATAAACGTTTTGCCCGTTCCGGGAGGGCCGTAAAGAATAGTATTCAGGCTTGTAAGAGTTATTCCCTTATTTTCTTTCGTTTTATCTTTTTCTGTTTTATGTTTTTCAGTTTCGCTCACCATATTGTTTCCTCTCATTTTTAATATCGCCTCATATTGACTTTCTGTAGCCACAAGATTAGTCCCTTGGTTTCCTATTTTTAAATTTTTTAATATTTCGTTTGCTACTATTTCATCTCTTGAAATAGGATTATTCAACCAATTATTTTCAATTGAAACCTTAACCCTTTCGGTGATCTCTTTGTTAAAATGAACAATTTCGTAATCTTTTTCAACATCTTCCTCAGCATCTTTGAATATTTCCGATTCAACAATTCCCGTTCCATAAATACCCGCCTTTTTACCTCCTACATACAGTATGAATTTATCCCCAGTTTTTATTTTCTTTTTATTCTGATTAACCTGCCAAGTCCTAATATTTCCCTCTTTTAACGCCTTTATGACATCCCATCTGTTTGGATTTGCCTGAAAAATCCAATAATTTGCCACTTTATGTTTCTCATACAAATAACTAAAAAACTGATCCACTTCTATATTTAGAGGAAGATCTGTTTTTTCCCCTACAATTTTTTTATAATGTGTTCTAACTATCTCAATACTTTCATTGAATTGTGTTAATTTTTGAATAAAAGAAGCTCGATTTTTATATTCCTGTCTTATTTTTAAAAAATCAAGTGCCCATTTATCTCTTCTATTAAAAAATATGTATTTATCTGCAAATAAATAACCTATAATTTCACTCATTGTACTCTCACCAAAGAAATCCAATTTATATTCTTCCTTGCTAATAAAATTCTCTAATCTCTCCTCTAAAGGCTCTTTTCCGTGTGCCAGATATATAAAACTTTTTCTGTAATGCTCAATTGAATGATTGGGTTTACCTAAAGCCTTCTTTTTTGCGAGAGGAAAAGCAAGGAACGCATAAATATGCTCGCCCATTTTCTGTATATCTTTCCACTCAAGTTTTCTCAAATTTTCTGACTTAAAAAACTCCTTGAAAAATTTATAATTCTCTAAAACAAACGTATTTTCTTTAAACCATTCATCTGCCTTATGTTTAAATTCATTTAAATATTTTGTAAGTAAACTAATTGATCCCGAAATATCTTTTATTCCCCAGATTAAACTTTGGATATCAACCATATCCCGAGGATTATACTCTACAAATTTTCCCTTCAATTCCTTTGAAATCTTAACAAAATGGGCATAATAATCTCCTGAAGGAGTGTCCTCATATTCTCTTTCATCATCTATAAATTGAACAAACCATTTTACTACTGATGGTTTAATGAACATCTCCTTGTCCGGATGACAGACAAAGAGAAAAAATGTTGGGAATGTCCATTTGTTGGGTAAATTATACTTTTTGATATATTCGATATAATTTTGCAATCGTATCTCCGTATTCTCCTTACCGTAAATCAAGTTATACAACTGTTTACAAAATTCCGGTTTGTTTAAATTATCTTGATAGAGTATTCCGAGATCTCCGGATTTCGGAACAGCCAAATAGAAGAAATTATTCTTAGGATGTTTCCCTATCTTCTCAAAATGTTCAAGAAATTCATCATATTTGCCTTGACTTAAAAGGTCACTTAAAACCTTTTCATCCAACAGTTTTTTGGCATCCTTTATAAATATTCTTTTATAGTTCACTTCCCATTCTTTAAATCTCTCATCAGAAAATCCTAACCAACTTGGGAATCTATCATTCAATATTTTTAAAATTTCTTTTTTCTTTTCATCTGTTATCATACAGTATCACCTCTATCTTTTGTTATATTTTTAATGCTTTTATTTTACTTCCTCTTGCCATTTATATCTCTGATTTCAATTGATTTAAACATATATAAATTATACTCAATCTAATTTTTCTGTCAAATCTTTATCTATTATTCCAAGTAGACAGTTACAGACATATTAACCACCTAATCGCAAATATGAAGTAAGAAGTTGGAAAACGAAAGAAATATAATAAAATCAATTACAAATTTAACTTCTTAGTTCTAAGTTCTCACTTCTCACTTATTATACAACACCCCGTCCTGACATTCGTCAGTCCACCCCTCTTGCCGAGGGGAATTTAGTAATGTAACCTTGAAACAGGTTCAAAATAACATTCCCTCTTTTCAAGCATAAATACAACTCATACTTGAATCAAAACCGTTATTGTGATAAAAGAATGGATAACATTTAGATGTGAGGGGTATATGAGTTTATTCGACATTATCGGTCCGGTAATGATAGGCCCTTCGAGCAGCCATACTTGCGGTGCAGCCAAAATAGGTTTTTATTCAAGACTACTGCTCGGAGAAGAACCTAAAAAAGTTATTATCGGTTTGCACGGTTCCTTTGCCACAACAGGTAAGGGACACGGTACGGACCTTGCACTTCTTGCCGGAATTCTCGGTTTTAAATGGGATGACGAGAAACTTACGGAATCAAAAAGAATCGCAAAAGAAAAAGGTTTAATTTACAAATTCAAGAATATAAACATTAAAAATGTTCATCCCAATTCCGCAAACATAAAACTTTACGGAGAGAAATTTTCCATTAGCGTAACCGGTTCTTCAATCGGCGGAGGAGACATTACCATTCCCTATATCAATGACTTCAACCTCGACTTAAATATAAAGAAAAATTCCATTGTGATGTATTATGATGATGTTCCCGGTATAATTGCAAAAGCATCTTCACTGATTGCAGAACGAAAAATCAACATAGCATATCTGCGTTCTTTCAGAAAGAGCAGCACGGGAAAAGCCATGATGTCCATAGCTCTCGACGGTGAAATTGATCCGACGATTAAAGAGAAACTCGAGAAAATAAAACATGTAAAATGGATCAGGGTTTTAAGGAGTATATATGAGTACTAAATTTGAAATCAGATACAGATCTTTCAACGATCTGAAAATCGCTATAGAGAAATATGATTTAAGTCCAATTGAGATAATTCTTATAAACGAATCTAAGAAATCAAAATTGCCCGAACACAAAATAATTGAAAAGTTCGAGTATATTCTCAGAGTTATGAAGGACTCGGTAAACTTAAAAGAGACTGACAATCGATTCCATATTTCAGTCGATTCTGCTGAAATATACAAGGAAAGAGAACAATCCTTTTTTAGCCCTCTCGTTCAAGAAATCATACAATCGGCACTTGTAACATCGGTCAACAATGCATGTATGCATAGAATAGTATCCAGTCCCACCGGCGGGGCAAGCGGGGTAATGCCCGGGGTTCTAATTCCGATTCTCAAACACTATGGTTTCAATGATGATATTGCCGTTAAAGCACTGCTGATAGGTGCGGCTATAGGTGATGTTATTAAAAATCTTGCAACTCTTTCAGGAGCCGAAGGCGGATGTCAAGCTGAAATAGGCTCCGCTTCCGCAATGACGGCAGGGGCCGTATCGTATCTATTCAAAGAGGACATTTCAATGGTGGAATCCGCCGCATCCATAGCGTTAAAAAATATTTTAGGGCTTACATGTGACCCGGTAGCCGGTCTGGTTGAGATTCCCTGCATAAAACGTAATGCCATGGGAGCCCTTAATGCTCTCCTTGCAACAGAACTATCAATTTCAGGGATTAAAACAAAAATCCCCTTTGATGAAGTTGTTTTGGCAATGAAAGATATCGGAGATAAGATGGATAGTACGCTTAGAGAAACCGGACTCGGCGGATTGGCGGCAACACCAACCGGGAAAAAATTCTCAAAAAAACTCAAGCAGTCATACAACCGGTAGAACTATTCTTATGGTAGTACCGTCCCCCTCTTTTGAGAATATTTGGATTTTCCCACCGTGATTTTCTATTACTTTCTTTGCAATCGCCAAACCTATGCCGGCATTACCGCTTTTCGTAGTGAAAAGCGGAGAAAATATGCTCTGCATCAACTTGCGATCGATTCCCGTTCCCGAATCTTCGACTAGTATAATTACCCTATTGTTTATGTTGTCATACTTTGTTGTTAAGGCTATTGTACCGTTGTCCACTATTGCTTCGACACTGTTGCTTATAATGTTGGTAAATGCCCTCAATATATCCTCTTGAAAAACAGTAATTTTTGGGAGATCCCCAAGATTCTTTTCCGCTTTTATACCCGTAGGAATATAAACGATGTTCAGAGCATCTTCCAGAACTTCATTTATGTTAACGGCTCTTTTTTTCTGCTTTTTTGATTTTGCATATTTCAACATATCTATTGTAAAGTTATAAATATGAATAACCTCTCTTTTAATTTCGTATAGGTAGTCCATGGTTTCCTTTTTGCTATAATTTTTCAATCCGATATACTCCATATTATTCAAAATTTTTATAAGGGATGGTTTATACTCCTCCCCGATTTTATGGATGATGTTTTCAATTTCACTATTCTTTTTGTTTTCGGCTTGAGATTGATATATCTTTGCATTGGAAAGCGACAGAGCCATACTTTTTGATACATTTTTAATCAATTCCTCATTATAACTGCTTAATAAAAATGTCTCTTTGGCTCCCACCCCGAGAAGTCCTATGAACAGCGACGAATATTTCACCGGTATTACATATTTGATATTTCTACCCGTTAAGTAATTTCTCAGCTCACCATTTATGAGTTCATCCACATAGAGAACTTCCTTCTTCTTAATCCTGTTTATTGTCGTTTCAAGTGCATCTATATCCAGAATCTCATATAAATCCTGCGTCTCTTTCGATGCCGTGGAAAATATCTTAATGTAACCGAAATCATTTATAAATCGTAAAAAATAAAACTCTTTATCGGGAAAAAGATCCTTCAAAGTGAATATTGAATATCCTATTATGTCCGTTTCATCTATTCCGGCTATAAGGTAATTGCCTATATCTTTTAAGAATTTCTGTAACTGCGTTCTTTCTTTAATGAGGTATTTGTCAACAATTTCCGTTTCCACACGATTTATTACGGGAATCATAATAACGGCAACAAAGGAAGCGAGAAATATGCTTAATAAGATAAAATTATCCTGTTTGTTTTTCATGCTGAAAACTATTATTGTGTACAATGTGGAAATTAAAAGAAATGTTAAAATATATGTTATTACATTGGCAATATATTCTTTCCTGGGAAGAATTGTCTCTTTTGAAATTACAATCATAAATGATAATATTACAATGGTAGCGGTGATATTGCCGACGGAAAACAACCTGATACCGAAATTATGAGGTAGAAAATCGGTTATTCCACCTAAAATCCCTACAAGATAGATTATTGCCAGTAATGTAAGATTGCTCTTTCTATCGGTATTCTTTTCTTTGCCAAACCAGAACAGAATCATTAAAACAGCTGAAATCATCATTGAAAATATTGTAATAATAAATATCCTTTTGAAAACATAATACGTTCCGATCTCGGAATAAATGAGAATCGATAGAATTGTTGAAATAATAAAACCGGTCAGAATATATTTTTTTATCCATTTATTATCGTCTATTCTCATATAATTCGCAGTAAAAAGAATCATCGCAGGTCCTATAAAGGCGTCTCCTATATAAATAACGCGTAACAGATAATTCATTTTATAGAGATTTAATAGAAAATATCCGAAATTCCATACAAAAAGAGTAAAGTTAATCAGAATGAAACTGTATTTTAATTTCTTTAACCGTATTGACGGAGCAATAAACGTAATACTCAAGATAGCCAACAAACTTGCAGTTAAAGCCCAGTAAACTCTAAAATCAATCATTCAACAGAATCTCCCTTATCTCCGGCAGGACATAAATGCCGTCCAGTGATCTTCCCTTTAAGCATTCAATACAAACCGATATCTTGTCATCGATTGATAAATTCTTGTTTATAATAATATAATCCTTACCATACGATCTGCACGTGCCGTTTACAATTAGTTTATTCTCATAAATAATTTTTATGTCGAGTTTTTCGGCGATACTCAACAGATTATTAAAGAGTTCTTTCTTCTCCATACTTGACAAATATCCTCAATTGCATATTATAAAACCATGATTAAAGGAATTGGAATAGATATAATTGAAATTAAACGCATTGATATTCTTATCGAGAAGCACGGAGAAAAATTTCTCCGCCGTATTTTTACCGAAAACGAAATCAATTATGCAGGTAAAAAGAAAAGTGCGGAATCTTTTGCAGGTATGTTTGCCGCCAAAGAAGCCTACATAAAAGCTGTGGGCGGAAACGGAATTGAATTTAAAGAGATTGAAATCCTTCATGATAAAAACAATAAACCCTTCTACAACATTAAATTAAAAAACTATTCATGTAATCTTTCCATATCCCACAACAAAACCATTGCAACCGCAATCTGTATTATAGAGTCATAATTCCATTTTTTTCAACAGCTGATCTAACCTTTCTCTCTCCCTCTCATCCATATGATATTCGTATTTATCAGCGGGGAATTCACTGGATTCCACTTCTTTTATATATTCCGAAACGGCACTTTTAATCACGGGTTTCAGATCTTTAAATACTTTAACAAACTTAGGCGTTTTACCGAAAGTAAGTCCCAAGATATCATAAACCACTATAATCTGTCCGTCACACTTTTCTCCGGCTCCTATACCGAAAACAGGTACTTTTACATACTTTTTTATCAACTCAGTTACATTCTTGGGAACCGATTCAACTATTATTGAAAATACTCCGGCTTTTTCAATGGCAATGGCATCTCTTATAAGTTCAACGGCACCTTCAGCGCTTTTCCCTTGAACCTTAAATCCTCCGTAACGATGGTACGATTGCGGCAATAAGCCTATATGTCCCATAACCGGAATTCCGGAATCTATAATTCCCCTTATTTTTTCTGCGACATTACGTCCGCCTTCAAGTTTTACGGCGTCACACTTTCCTTCGGAGATAAATCTTCCCGCATTGAAAATCGCATCCCTTACCGAAGTTTGATATGTCATAAAAGGCATATCTCCAATAACCATTGCCCTGTTACATGCTCTTGAAACAGCTTCGGTATGATGAATCATATCATCAATGGAAACACTTAAAGTATCTTCTTTCCCGAAAACAGTAGTTGCAATTGAATCTCCCACCAGTATTATATCTATACCGGCTTCGTCCTCCAATTTTGCAATAGGATAATCATAAGCGGTCATGAGGGCAATTTTATTGCCCTCATGTATTTTTTTATAGATATCACTTATGCTCAGTTTAACCAATCATTCACCTTCTTCGATTATGACATTGGAAGTTGTATCTTTCACAGAGGTTGTGTCACCTGAAGGTTGTTCCTCTATAACCGGAGAAGTTGTGTCGCCTGAAGGTTGTTCCTCTATAACCGGGGAGGTTGTGTCACCTGAAGGTTGTTCCTCTATAACCGGGGAGGTCGTATCCATTGGTGTTGTCTCTTTTACGACCGGTGCGGCAGCTGTTGTATCGGGTCTCTCCATTATTATTATGGCATTTGAGTCAGAACGAACCGTATCACCTATTGTTTCGTGTACAGCAGGGGGTTCAGTGCCTTTTTCTTCCTCCACTTTAGGTTGCTCCTCTACAACTTTAGGGGTTTCTTCTTCAACCTGTACTTTGGTCACCTTTTTAACAGGTATCTGTTTTATTATATTAGTTTCCCCCTTTGGTAGGGATTTCATGGTAAGCGTTATAGTTTTGTACTTCTTTAAATTTATATCTCCCGTTCTGGTAATGTAACCGGTTGAAAAATCATCTCCTACCCACAAGAGTTGTACTTCTCCGTGTGCATTACCCTTGGTGTCAACAATATTAAATTTATCGCCCTGAGCGAAACCTTCATTTTCTCCTTTATCCACATAAACTATATTATAGTCTTTTACAACGTCCTCATTATCTCTGTATCCCAGAATTTTTGCTTTAATATTTTTGCCAGCCCTAACAAAATCAAAATCGGGAATGTAGTAAGGAGTCCACACATCCGTAACCATCATCCCCTTTCTGATTGGAACCCTACTTGCTTTAACCATGCAAACGGAATATGTATCAAATGTCTCAAGAACCTTTAATGTCCCGTAGATCTTAACAATTCTACCCGTTTTACCGTTGGCTGTCACATTGTTTCCATATGAAAATACCGTCAATTCATCACCCTTGTTTATTTTTCCCTTTCCTATATCAACCTTAACTCTGTCAAATGTCACAGCTTCATTTTCAAGACTGTTATCCCCCAGAACATCTGAAATTTTTCCTTTCTCTATTACTTTATTCGTGACAAATCCGCCATAGTACAGACCTTGGTAAGATACGTTATTGGGAATTCGGAATAACTCAAGGTAATCCCCTTTCATTATCATTTTTTGAGCTTTGAGCCATGCTATACTTAGCTTCTTTCCCGTGTATCTCTTTCTGAGATCCGTGTATTTTATCTTTTTGAATTTATTTACCCCTTTGGGAGATATGGCATTTTCTTGAGGCATTTGACTGGTTACGGAAGTATTGTCTTCCCCCGGTATGGGCAATTCAAAAACCTGTCCCGGATAAATCCAGTGCGGATCTTCTATTTTATCCTTATTCAACTCATAAATCTCAGGCCATAAAAAAGGATTGTTTAAATAATAACCCGCAATATCCCACAATGTATCTCCCTTTTTTACGGTATGTGTTTTTGCATTACTAATAGAAAAAACAAATATAATTACAAGAGTAACCAACAGGAGCTTTTTCATATTATTCCTCCTTTTTTCCTTTATTATGGGGGCTACCCCCCCTTTTTCTCTCTTTTGTTTTCTTCTCTTCTTTTGTTTTGTTATCTTCTCCTTTTTCCTCTTTCTGCTCTTTTTCAACCCTTAAAAAATTTACTTTCAACTCGTAAATCGTTTGATTGAGAGCATCTAATTCTTTACTATCTAAATTATTATACGTCTTTTCCTTTAACATATCAAGATAATCAATCATCTGTTGGGCAACATCAAGGTGCTTTTCCGCCTTTTTTGTAATGGGGTTCTCCAGTAAACCCATTGATTGAAAAGCAATTGTGGAAAGAAAAAGGACCATTTCATAAAATTTATTACTTTTATTTTCCATGGTTCCTCCTATAGTTTATTATGTATTTTCCTGCTTGCAATTGTTCTGAGTTTAATCGGCTTACCGTCCTCATAGTATATTCTGGACACTCTTTCCCCTATTCTCGTAACTATTTCATAGTTAATGGTATGACAAACCTCTGCTACTTCATCCGCCGATATCTCATGATTAAAAATCGTTACCGTATCGCCTGTTTTAATATTATCAACGCCGCTAACATCAATCATCGTTAAATCCATACATACATTACCTATTATTTTACATTTTTCCCCGTTTACGCCTACATAACCCCTATCAGACATGCAGCGGGGAAATCCGTCACCGTACCCTATATTAATTGTAGCAACTTTTACGCTTCTGTCAAGGATTTTCCTTCCATAGCTTACTGAATCTCCCTTCTTCAAATCAACTATTCTTGAGATTCTGCTATAAACAGACATTACCGGATTTACTTTAATATATTTCATCATGCTCTTCGACGTATATAACCCGTATATCAACAAGCCGGGCCTTACGATATCCATATTTGATTCTTTGAACCTCACCATGCCCGCACTGTTTGCAATATGATATTTTACATTATCAAATCCGGCAGCGATAAATTTATTTCTCAACCCCTTAAAAATAGACATCTGTTCGTCTGCAAAATTATCCGCTTCGTCTTCCGCAGTTGAAAAATGACTAAAAATACTTTTAATACGCAAATGTTTGTATCGTTCGGACAATTCGCTAATCTCATCGAAGGCGTTCTCGTGAAGGAAACCGGTTCTTCCCATTCCCGTATCAATCTCCACAAAAATATCAATATCTTTCGAAATACTTTCCAAATATTTATTTAAGGATTCTGCAAATAACAAATCCGAGACTGTGGGGATTATTTCATACCTTACTATATCTTCTGTATCAAAATCAAAAACAGGGCTTAAAACAACAATCGGCATTTTAATGCCGTATTCCCTGAGCTCGATTGCCTCTTCTATTCCTGCAACTCCCAAATATTCCACCCCGATTTCTTCGGCAACTCTTGCCACTTCGCAGCTGCCGTGCCCATAAGCATCGGCTTTTATGGGAATTAATAACTCGGCATTTGTAAATCTTTTAATACGTTTTAAATTATCTTTTAAAACATCAAGATCAATCTTAGCCCAAGTTCTTCTTTCTAAAACAGACATACTTAAGTTTATACCAAAAATATAGGTTTATTGCAAGAAATTTTAAGCATCCGTATTTTAGAATGAATATGTCAAATCAAATCGGATTTTATTTTCATACTGCTCCCCTCTCTTTAAGTAAAATGAAAAACGTGTGTTTACTCCTCTTTTTGAATATGAAACACCTCCTTTTAAAAGTGCGCCTCTCCCCTTTAATTTCCCGCTACCGTAGAGTGTATTACCAAAATTTTCAAACTCGTAATTTTCTACTATATCAAAAATATATGCCGATATAGCCACTCTCAAATCTCCATACGGCGAATATTGAATGTAATTGGCAAGAACAATCCCACTCATTTTTGCAGCATTATTAAGTGAATACATAATATTAAGAAATATCCCCATTTCCGCTTCATTGTTGTTTGTATTTATGAGAAGATTGGGATATACAACTTTTGTTGTTTCGCTTTTCTCATTAAATATGGTGTAAATTCCGGGTTTGAACTGCAGAGATTTATATTTATACATTTTTCTCATTGTAACTTTATAGAAGTTATTCTTTTCTTCATTCTCGGATTTACTACTCATATAGAAACGTATCTCACCTTTATTTTTACTAAGCAATCCCTGATAAATCATGTCTGTCCATTTTCTTTCATCTTCGGAATAGTTACAGTTTATTCTGCTTGAATACACTATATTATTTTTTTTGAAATATCCGCCGTATCTTACACCAATGTTCTTCATTCTCCTCGTCATAGAAAATGAATGTATAATGCTGTTATGGCGGAGCAAACTGAGTAGAGAATAATTTAAATTATTCATTATTTTTCCTTTTGTATATATCAGACTGTCAGAAATTCCCACAACAAAGTAACCTTCATTATATCTGATTCCATACAGATATTGTAAATTTGAATTTAGACATTTATTGCTGTCTTTAACGATAAAACGATTAAATTTTCCCGATAGAATCATAATGTGTTTGTTTAAATCAACTTTAAAGGCTGCTCCTATCCTTTTATCGCTTCTATTTGCATATACTTTTACGGGAAAAGCATTGAGCGATATCGGATTAAGATATACGGTGTAATTGCCTAACCAAAATCTCGCTCTTCCATGTTTATATCCCAATAATAAACGAATATCATTTTTGGGCATTGAATAGTAACCTTTTAAAATAAAGCCTGAACCTTTATAGCAAACTGACTGCTCAAAAGTTATTTTGTTTTCATATGCAATGGTTGACCTTACGGTAAATCCCAATTTTGGATGTAAAAAGACGATATAAGGAGAAATCAACGTTGCTTTTTCTGTCCCTATAACATAACGCAACATCCTGTAATCAAGAATTTTACCCCATTTTTTTTCCGATTCAATAATTTTTACTGCCGTTGTTGAATCCACATACGGAATATCCATTAGCTCATTGTAATCATGTGAATTAATATTTATTTTATAATCTTCATTGTACTTCAATATTGATGTATCTGTAACCGTATACCCGTTAATTACCGAACAATTTGTTATAATATAGAATAGCAATAATGGTTTTAGAATCCTCAATTTCCCCTTTAATAACTCTGTCATAAGCCTCTCCCCCCCCAATTTCAACAATATCAATCTGCTCGTCGGGATCCGGATTTTGGGACCCCGCAGTCAGATTTCTTGCCACAAACAGATGCAACTTTTCATCCGTAAAACCTGGTGACGAATAGAATGAAAAAACTTTTTCCATCTCACCGGCAGTATATCCGGTTTCCTCCTTCAATTCTCTAAATGCGGCTCCAATCGGTGTTTCTCCCTCTTCCATTATACCTGCGGGAATTTCCATAATTTCTTTCCCCACGGGATACCTGTATTGACGAATCATTATTATATTATTATCATCTCTCAAAGCAAGCACACACACTGCATCCCTGTGTCTCACAACCTCACGCTCAGCTTCTCTCCCGTCTTCAAGAACAACATTATCCTTATATAGATCCAAAATTCTTCCCCTGTAAACCAGACGTGAAAAACACTTATTTTCTTTCATTTATACCTCACATTTATAATATTTTTTTAGAGTTTTTATAACCTCACTGTTTACACCCTTTACCCTTTTAAATTCACTTAAATCTCTTATAATATGCGTTGTTCTGTATTTTATTATTCCTTTAAGTATCCTCTTTTTTATCCTCGGTGTTGTTTTAAGCCTCAATAGCCCTACTCTGTTAATATCGAGTTTATCCCATTTTACGGTTAATATGCTTGAATGCTTCTTGACCCAATTCATTCCGATTCCATTGATATTTATCAAATCAACCATATCAAAATATTCACCTATACTGTCTCTGTAATCTATTATAGCACAGGATATATCACTTTCAATACCAATGGCTAAAAGGTCATTGAATGTCACTTTATTCAAATCATAAACGGTTAGTACATTATTTTGCACTCCGTGGTTTACAACTCCCATATCAAAGGCAAGGTTAATATGCTCATTTATACCAAGTTCGTTTTGAATTTGCACCTCATCACCCAAACTGATTTTCCCTCCGGTATAATTAAAACCTGCTATGAATTTATGGGGCAAAGAGTTGAGTCCGAAATAGAGCACGAGACCGTCAAAAATTCTGTATCCGGATCTCAGTTTGAAATTTATACTTTCTTCCGAATTATATTCTATCCCTCCGACAAATAGAAAATTACCGTTATCATAATTAAATTTTGTACTGATGCTGTAACTTTCATCATACCAAAAACTTTGGATATCTTTAATGTCAATGCTCCAATTTAAGGAATCACTGATTTTTGCCAGAGCAAATAAATCCATTTTAATTTTGACAAAGGAATTATCATTTGCAATGTTTATTAAACTCAAACCGCCCCGTAAACCGTAATAAAACAATCCGTAATTCATGGAAATTAAGGTGCGCAATGTATTTTCATTATAAAGCTTTCCGCCAAAGAATTTGTATTTTATACCTATTAATTTTGAATGCAGAGGAGAATAATATCCAGCTTCAAAGTCCTGAATTTCTTTTAAAAAATAATATGATTTATAAGAAAATAATAACTGTCTTTTTTCATTTGCCGTTAAAAAGGAAATTGTCGGATTGTCGACATCAAAAGGCGTGCCGGCATTTAAATTTTCGCCTAAAATTAAAAAGGAAAGTATTAATAACGGTAATAATTTCCCCATATCCCCCTCTTGTTTATTTACAATTTTACATACTTATACTCTTTTAATTTACCGTAAACTATACCCTTTATGTTTTCCAATTCTTTTTCTGTCTTTGCTTCGAACCTTAAAACAAGGACAGGTTGTGTATTAGACGCCCTTATAAGTCCCCATCCGTAATCAAATTCTATTCTGACTCCGTCTATGGTAACAGTTTCGTAGCTCTTCCCGAAGAAATCCGACAGTTCTTTCACCAAAGCGAATTTTTTATCATCAGGGCATGCTACCCTTATTTCGGGAGTCGAATAATAATAGGGGATCTCCTTCTTTATTTCGGAAAACGGTTTGTCTGAATTTGATATAATCCTTAAAAGCCGCATAGCTGCATATATTGCGTCATCATAACCGAAATACTCATCGGCAAAAAACATATGTCCACTCATTTCTCCGGCCAAAGGACTGGAAACTTCCTGCATCTTTGCCTTGATTAAAGAGTGACCCGTTTTCCACATCAAAGGTTTCCCGCCGAATTTCTCAATTGCCTCTTTCAAACCTCTCGAACATTTAACATCAAATATAATGGTGCTTCCCGGTCTTTTTTCCAAAACTTCTTTTGCATAAATCCCAAGCAGTCTGTCACCGTAAACCATGTTACCCTGATCATCAATCACGCCTATTCTATCGGAATCTCCGTCAAAACCGATTCCCACATCCGCCTTTTCCTTTAACACTTCCCCTTTTAATGTCTCCATATACTTGGGAACAGTGGGATCCGGCAAATGTGCGGGAAAATGACCGTCAGGTTTACAGTTGATACATTTATAATCGATACCAAAACTATCAAGTAACGAGCTGATAATAGGACCTGCTGTACCATTACCCGGATCGATGACAACCTTTAATGTTTTATTTAGTGAAGCGCTTTTCATGATGGCATCCATGTATCTTGAAATCATATCGCTTTCTTTAACTTCCCCGGAACCTTCATTAAAACCTTTCTTGTCAATTAAATCTTTCAATTTCTGTATATCTTCTCCGTATATCGTTTTTTTGCCTTTAAGCATTTTAAAACCATTATATTCAATAGGATTGTGGCTCCCCGTTATCATAATGCCACCATCAGTACTCAGTCTGTAAACCGAAAAATAGAGTACCGGAGTAGGTATCTCCCCTATATCGATAACATTTACGCCTGTTGATGTGATCCCGCTGATAAGCGCCTTCTTAATACGCGGAGAACTTAGACGTACATCACACCCCACAGTAACGGTGCTGTCTTTCCCTATGAATGTACCGAATGCTTTGCCGATCAACAGCACAACATCATCGGTCAAATCTCTGTCTGCAATTCCTCTAATATCATACTCTCTGAAAATTTCATCATTAATACCAATCATGTGATCTCCTTTCAAAATTCCATATATATTAATATACATTAAAATATTTGTCAATCTTACCGTATAATTCAAACAATATTATTTTTTACAAGTGAATTAAGAAAATTCTTTAAAATAAATATCTCATCAATGGTAATGGTTCCCCCGCCCTTTTTTTTGAAATAAACAATTTTTTTATTATTCAGTTCAAAATCATAAGCGTTCCTATCCCCATTTACCACTTCACTATTCCCTATTCCGATATACTCAAGATCAAACACCTTTTTAACTTGCTCAAGAATCCCCGGTAAAATTTTATCCTTTCCCTCTTTGCTGAGCAGCAGGTCAATGTACCTGTTTATCAATACAATTTTTCTGTAATATTCTTTAAAAAACAAAAATAATATACGTTTCAAAACGGAAGAATATGTAAAATAAACCAACAAAGAATAAAGTGCAATGAAAATTGTCAATATTAACATCCTTAAAATTATTAAATTTATCGTTTTACAAAATTCTCTAAATAAAAGCCATAACACAATTCCCAAGAACAGATAAATTATTACAACGATACTTCTTGCAAGAATAAAATTTATATAACCGAGTTTATATTTGGAAATCCCGAATATAAAGGTAATCGGTATCATAATAAAAAATGGAAAAACATAGGCGAAGTTGCTCCACTCATGGCCGAAAAGCAGAAGAGGCAGTGAGAATAAAATAAGAAAAGGCCCGTACCCTATAATTTGTCCCACTATAAGCCATTTCAGCCTTTTTTTGTTATAATTGTCGGAATGAAAATATTCCAGTGTAATAAGCACTATACCAATTAAAATCGCCATTATTGAATAGATTTGCGAAATTTTAACCACATCCATTAGGCTTATATAAGCCGTTGTGATTTTATAGTTCAGAAAATTAAAATATGTCTTTAACCAAATAACGGATATTACGGCACTAATAAGTATAGCCATCGAATAAAAAAATACTGAAAATTTATTGAATTTTCTCGGGAAAACGGATAGAAATGCAATATAAAATCCCGGTATAAACGATACAGAAATTATAAGCAGAGAATAAAGAAATATGTTATAAAAACAAACTCTATAAGTAACAGCGGCAATGGCAACCGTTATGAAGAACATAAAAATAAAAAATGTATACAGTTTGTTCGGGCTAATGCTTATTATCAGATAAGCCATGATTAAGAAAAATATTGAAATTAAAAGAAGTGTGATTATATTGCCATATTTAGTCAGACGATGGTGTTTCAAAACCACCGAATAACTTTTCCCTGTTTTCGAAGAAATAAATTTATATATATGTACCGAATTAATAGGGAATTTTTCTATATTCTCATCAAGTTCGTACGAATTGGCATATTTCACAGAGTCACAACTAATTAGAATATCATTTTTCCGAATGCTTTTTTCATTACTTTTCTTAACTCTTATAACATCGTGGTCTTGATAGAATTCTACAATGGGATATGACATCGTCATTTCATTGTAAAAGGAAAAAACAATTATACCAATCGTTAAAAATAGAATTACATACATAAATGTTTTCATATATCATATTTTATATTTTTTAAATTTAAATGTCAAATAAATTCTTTAGATATTAGTAGATAGGTCTGGTGACTTCGTCACAAGTAAGAACCAAGAAGTGAGAAGTAGGAAATAATCTTAATGAGATTCTGAAACAAGTTCAGAATGACACATCATAAACAATCCCATTTGGCGTTTCCCCATACATGTAATATTGCATTATACAAATCAACGTACAAATTTGGAAAATATGTCTATACCACTTACTATTCTTTCATTATGTTTTATATTTTAAACAAGCATCATAATAAACATACTTTTATTATCTTATTCCGTTCTGTAAAGCGGAATTAAAATAAGTATTCAATACCTAACTGAATCCCCCTATAGGATTTCATTCCTCTTAATACAGTTTTGTCCGTTCCCCATGAGAGCAATGAAGAAACTGATATACTCAAATTATCATACGGTTTGATTTTTAAACTCGGTATGAAAATAATACCGTAACTTTTTCTTATGTTACTGAAATCGTCCACCTCTATTCCGCAATCAAAAGGGGATAACTCAATTTTATTATCAAATATCGGGTATCTGCTACCCACAAAGATATAGTCGTGTAAGTTGTCATTGCTCTTTTCGTTGACGAAACCATGGAGATATTGAATACTTATATAGAATTCATTTGAAAACGTATAATCAAACCCCAAAAGATATTTCAAATAAAATTTCCCCTCAATATTCGTTGTATCCATTTCCCCCATTCCCAATGCACTCAAATCTATCAGGAAATGATTTTCCCTCGGTATAAATAATGAGATGTCACCCCAGATTCCTACATTTCCAACAGCTCCGGAGAATGAGAATCCCGACATGTGAATACGCGGATAAAACAATTCACTCTTCACATTAATTATGGATGGAACCGTATCCGGCATCACTATTATCTCTTTCACCCACGGCAAATATGTCCTTGAATAGAGATAGTACAATGAAAAATCATAATCAAAAATATTATAAGAAACCCTCCCGCCGCCGATTACATTGTCTTTTACCATCACTCCGGGTGAAATTATAGTATCGTTTATTTTGCCTATTGTAATACCGGGAGCTAAAAATGTT
Organism: Caldifarciminota bacterium; assembly: GCA_015486655.1. GTDB lineage: Bacteria > Hydrothermota > 32-111 > QNBC01 > QNBC01 > QNBC01. Next base: position 27,997 of record WFRF01000005.1, read on the forward strand.
GATTGGTTAAACATACCGAAATTGCTTGAATCGGGCAACAAATCCGGTGTAAAATACGGAATTAAAACTCCTGTAACAGTTAAATTGTTATAATATAAATCTGTCTTTACGGAATAAACTCCTATTCTGTTTTTAAAACTCCACCTGTCTTGGAAGTCATACGGATTTACAAAATCATTGGGACTCAACTCATCTCCCGCTCCCCAGACAATCCGTTGCTTTCCCGCTCTTATGTCCATGAATTCGAATGGAAATTTGAGAATGTTTACGTAAATTTCTTTTAATCTGAAACTGTTTTTAAAATAATTTGGATACTCATACATATCCTTAATACTTGTAATACGGGGTATAGAAAGCAATCTTGTGTCCATATGGGAAAAAAACGATACATTGTCATACAGCTGAGTTTCTATCTTAATACCAAAATCATTCTCAATTCTCATATATTTGGAATCGGAGCCGTATGAAATCCTGCCGTAAGATTTAAAATAGCCGTCTATATCCAAAGCGTTAAGATGCACTACGCACAACAATACGACAACTGTTCCCATTAAATATTTGTATTTCATAAACACCTCACTGTTTTAAAAATCTCTTTGTGAATATGCTGTTTGATAACCCCATATTTAGTTTTATGTCCTTAAGCTTCATTATTGATGTATGTCGTGATCTCAAATCTTTCATTTTTGAAACCGTTGCAATCCAGTATCCATTAATACGGGACAGACTGTCCGCCGTCATAATCTTTACCAAATTATCATTTGACTTAAAATATTCACTTTTTACCGGATAATAAATATCCTTCCTGACAGTTAAAATAATGTACTTGTAGTCGGATTTTATACCGGTTTTAGGAAATATTTTCAATTTATAATACAAACTGTCCTCGTCAATTATCGACCCTTGCCAGTTTTTCTCATAATCTTTCGGTTCCATGTCTTCATAAGTAAAATCCGTCCCTGCAAATTTTGAGTTTTTCACATTTGACGAAATCCTTTTTATCTTCTTGAAAGCAGGCAGGTAAATATAAAATACGCCTTTTGGCAAAGACAAAAATCCAATCCCTTTATATTCTGCCGGAGATATAAATTTCCCAAGTCGTTTATTACTCCCCTTTTGATATATTTCTATTTTACGAATGGTTTTATTCCCTCCCCTATCAATTAAACTCATTTCTATTATCATGTATTGGTCATTGGGAGCATTCATCACGGAGTCTACCTTTCTCAATATTTCTTCAGGTGACAACCCCTCATTCCCCCTTGCAATATTAAACATTAAAATGGCTAATAGAAATATAATTATCCTTTGTATTTTCATGGCTCACCTCCTATTAAATATTTTCTTCTTTATGCTCATAATAATCGACGACAATATAACGGTGGCTCCGAAAGCCGAACCTATCATAGTAACCGAAATCAATATTCCAAAGCGTCTCAAAGGAATGAGACTTGCAAATATCAAAACGCAAAAACCTGAAATAACAACTGTCATATTTATAAAAATCGCTTTGCCTGTCGTATTCAATGT
>WFRF01000006.1 GCA_015486655.1 Caldifarciminota bacterium
CCTTCAAAAAGCCTTATGTTCATACCGATTCTGAAATTACAATCGAGGGTATCTATGACGCCGTTATTCCACTTCAAATATGTAAAATGCCTGTATGAAGCCCCCATACCGAAACCCGATATTATTTTATTGTTCAAAGTTTTATTATAACCTATTCCTACTCCGAGATTATTCCCTTTTCCTTTTACATCGTACATTGAACCGTAAATATAACTGTATGAAAATCCGATATTAAAATCGACAACTTTTCGATTTACGGCAAAATCCAATTGAGACATGCTATATGATGTTACCCCTTTGTAAACGATGTTCACGAAATTCGTTCCCCCTATGGTATCGTTTCCAGCCTCAGTCACAGGTATTCCCTCTTCACTTAAAAAATAAAAACCTGCTGCCACAGAATTGTTTTTACTTCCTTTATCAAAGGGAAGTCCGAATGTAAAGACGGATGTACCGGCATCATAATCAGCCCCGTATTGCAAAACATCATGCATATATGTAAGGGAAATCGCTCTGTTTGCTCTCACAAGCGAAGGATTGAATATGAGCGAATACGGGCTTTCAACGGAAGTAAAAGCATTGCTCATTCCACCGCTTGCTCCGTCGGAGCCGAGATTGCCTATTAATGATTCCGTACCCGCTTCTCCGAAAAGAAAAACGGGTAATACGCACAACATTAAAATCAGATTCCTCTTCATTTTAACCCACTCCTTTTAATCAACATAATTTTCGTATATCTTTCCACCTCTTGTTTTCCCGATTTTGCCCTTATAACAACGGAATAAACTCCGTTATTGCACAAACTTCCCCGAGAATTCCTGCCATTCCATGTAATTTCATTGATCCCCCTCTTTAAATCAATATTTCTTACTGTCTTAACGGTATTTCCCGCAAGATCCAATATATACAAATCGCCCGTTGCATCTCCGTTTATTTTTATCCTTATTTTTGCCACTTCCTTTAGTGGGTTGAAGGGGGACGGATAGGGAATAAATTGATCGATTTCGAGTTTTTCCTCTTCGCTTATCCCCGAAAATGCCTTTACATTATTCCTAATCCCCATCCCCGAAACATAACATCTATAGAGGTTATCGCTTATGTAATAGAGGTTATCCCCATATCGGTAAAAATCGGATGCAATATTATTGTCCTTCGCCGTCACGTTTTCCGTATAATATTTATAACCGACATAATCGTTCCATTTGTTGTTAAAATTATACATCGGGTATTCCACAAAAATCAAATTCTTCTCGGTTTGATAACTCAAAGCGGAGATATAAAAAATACCTGCCGAATCTCTTTTCAAAGATTGTATTTCTCCTACTCCATACGGAAGATAAAAGGCAAAAGTCGTATCTTTAAGATATCCGCCATTGTTTTTTATGTACCTTATTATACATAGCGAATCGATATTCGGACTATCGCTTACAATATATATTCTCTGATCATCATCCGTTGTGAAGACACGGCTCATAGAGGAAAAGTAATTTTTACTTTTCAGATTTAAATATCTATCAAATACATCAACTCTAAACGAATCCCCCTCTCCTTTAAAACCGACATATAAATTCCCTGCACTGTCCAAATCAACGGCACAAGGATATAATCCTTCCTTATCGTCCGTAATTGCCGTTTTCTCTCCTGTTGTGAAATTTATTTTCAGCGCAACTGTATCGTCTTCAGCCCTCTTATTTGGCAATCCCCCGAGATAAAGAGAATAGATATTCTCCTCTTTATCAACTCTAATCCCCCAGATATGTTCATTTGTAAGAAGGCTGTCAATTAAATTGCCATCAAGATCATATTTGTAAAATCCCTCTTCCAGGATATCGTATCTTGCTCCTACTCTTTCTCTTTCACTTAAACATCTTCTTTTCTTCGCAATATCACTCTGATTTGACACGTAAATATACCCGTTATTTATTGTAAAATCAGCTCCGTAGTAATATTGTCCGGCTATCATATCAAAGTTGTCTCCGCCCTCAAAACCATATACGGAGTCAACCTTGACATTACCGAGCTTATCCGAAGTTTTTATTGTAAACAGATAAATTCCGTGCACTCCTCCGGAAGGATCAACAGCCGAATACGTATAATCGTATTTAA
>WFRF01000007.1 GCA_015486655.1 Caldifarciminota bacterium
TAGATATAAAGATATACGGAAAGATTAAGGATATTATGTTTACGCGTTTTATTACGGCTCCCACTGTTTTTATTAACGGCAACACTTTAAGGAAAGGAGAAAATATAGTTTATATTGAGAAATCCAGTATAAATTTGCCTAAACCGGATAAGATGAAAATTGTAAAAGTAATTCCCTCCTATTTGACCATCACGCTTGATAATAGATATAAAAAAGATGTGGGCATTGTTCCTTATGTTACGGGAACACCTAAGGAAGGATATGTCCGTTCGGGAGGGGTAAAAGTGGTTCCGAGTAAAATAAAGTTATACGGACCGGAAAAAATATTGAAAAACATAAAGTACGTAAGTACCAAGAAAATTGATATAGACAATATGAGTAAAACCCTTGACACAAAAACAAGTATAGAGCTACCCGAATCGTTAAATGTATATTCCAATACGGATACGTTAAGGGTTATAATACCGATTTCAAAATTGTTAACAAAGAGGATAGACAGCATCCCGATAACTGCACAGGTTTATAAATACAAGATCAGAAAAATAGAACCGAAATTTATAAGTTTGACTATTTCGGGTAGTGACTATGTAATAGATTCTCTTATAAAATCGGGATTAAAAGCCTACGTTGTTGTTGATGTAAATGCACCCGGTGAATATCTGCTCCCAGTTTTCATAAATCTCCCCGATAATGTATATAAACAGGAAATTGATCCTGAGTTTACTACGGTAAAGGTAGTGAGATGATAACACTCGGTATAGAATCTTCATGTGATGAAACATCCTGCGGTATACTTGAAAATTCAGACAGAATTCTTTCAAATATAGTATTGACACAGGAAATACACTCACAATTCGGAGGAGTAGTTCCTGAAATAGCATCGAGGGAACACAATAAATTTATATATGGAATATTGGAAAAGGCGTTGAATGAAGCAGGGTGCAAAATGGAAGATGTGGATTTAATCGGCGTTACAACAGGTCCCGGTTTGATTGGTGCTCTAATGGTGGGCATAGCTTTTGCAAAAGGGCTTGGGCTTGCTTACAATAAACCCGTTGTTGCGGTGAACCATATAGAAGGGCATATTCTTGCGAATTTCATAGAACATGATGTAAAGCTGCCGACTCTCGTTATGATGGTAAGCGGGGGGCACACGGAACTTATCTTCATGAAAAATATAGGAAAATACCATGTCCTGGGGAGGACGATTGACGATGCGGCAGGCGAAGCTTTTGATAAAGTGGCAAGAATTCTGGGGTTGGGGTATCCGGGAGGACCCGAAATCGAAAAACTCGCCAGTGAAGGGGATGAGAATTACCTAAAATTACCCATTGCCATTAAAAAAGAACCCGATTTTAGTTTCTCCGGCATAAAAACGGCAGTTATGTATCACTTTAAAGGATTAAGCAAGGAAATGCAGGAGAAGCACAGAGCCGATGTGGCAGCTTCAATACAAAAGGCGGTAGCGGATAACTTATTATATAAAATTGAAATGGCAATAAAAAAGAATATGCCTAAATCGTTGATTATTTCGGGCGGAGTAGCTGCAAACAAATACATTAGAAAGAGATTTGAAGAATTTTGCCGAGAAAGAGGCATTCTTTTCTTTGCACCTCCTCTTACATTGTGCACCGACAACGGTATCATGGTAGCAAAAGCCGCATTCGAAAATTTCAAGCGTAAAACGGAAACCTATAATTTAAACCCCGTTCCGAATTTAAAATTAATAGAGGTATGATTTATGATTCTCCATAAGCTGTTAAAAGAAAATTTTGTAATTTTGCATCTAAAGGCGGCGGATAAAGAAGGTGTTCTGAGAGAATTGACACAAGCTTGTTATGAGAGGGGTTTTATAGATGATCCAGAAGAACTGTTTAGTATACTCCGCGAAAGGGAAGAAATAATGACTACCGGAATCGGAAGACATGTAGCTTTGCCACATGCACGGACAAATGCTGTAAAGAGGCTTCACCTTATTTTTGCCAAATCCGAACGTGGCATAGATTACGGTTCCATGGACGGGAAACCGGTGCACCTGTTTTTTCTATTCATAGGACCTAATAAAGAAAACAGAAAATATATCAGGATATTGGCTGAGATTTCGAAATTAGTGCGCATTGAAGAGGTGCGAGAGTCTCTTATGAAAGCCAGTTCCGAAGAAGAAGTTCTTGATATAATTAAGAAATATGAAAAAATTCCCGAATAATTTTGATGTTATTGTGGTAGGCGGAGGACATGCCGGAATAGAAGCTGCCTATGCTTCTGCCAAAATGGGCTTGAAAACCGCTCTATTTACGATAAATGTCGACTTTATAGGTAATATGTCCTGTAACCCCTCCATAGGAGGGCTTGCGAAGAGCCAGTTGGTGTTTGAAATAGACGCATTTGGTGGGCTAATGCCTTTAATTTCCGATAGAGAAGGAATTCAGTTTAGAATGCTTAATAATAAAAAAGGGCCGGCTGTTTGGTCATTAAGGGCTCAAGAAGATAAAATAATGTACAGGACATCAATAAAATTGGAGCTTGAAAAAACAAAAAATTTGTTTATCAAACAGGCAAGTATAAGTGATATAATAGTAGAAAACAATAGATTTAAGGGTGTTATATCCCAAACCGGTGATGTTTACACGGGCGGAGCCTGTGTCCTGACAACAGGAACGTTCATGAGAGGTCTCATACATATAGGTCTTAAGCATTTTAATGCCGGAAGACTTGGGGAACCCGCATCTTTCGGTTTGTCCGATAAATTAAAAAATTTGGGATTTAAGATAAAGCGTTTTAAGACGGGAACACCTGCAAGAATTGATGGAAAGACAATAGACTTTGATGAAATGGAAAGACAGGAAGGGGATGAAAATCCGTCTCACTTTTCCATGAGAACAGATAATTTTGATCCCCATCAAGTGCCCTGCTATATTACAAGGACTAACCTGAAAACGCATAAAATTATACTGGATAATATTGATAAAGCCCCTCTGTACTCCGGAATAATTGAAGGTATAGGTCCTCGTTACTGCCCATCCATAGAAGATAAAGTTGTGAGGTTTAAGGATAGAGACAGTCATACGATTTTTGTTGAACCGGAAGGTTTACATACGAACGAATATTATATAAACGGTATGTCCACAAGTCTTCCCCTTGATATTCAGATTGAATTTTACCACACGGTTCCGGGGCTCAGGAATGCCGAGATAGTTCGACCGGCATACGCAATTGAGTATGATTGCATAGAATCCACCGAGCTAAAAAAGACACTTGAGAGCAAAGAAA
>WFRF01000008.1 GCA_015486655.1 Caldifarciminota bacterium
AGAAAGGAGACAGTGCATATTTCAAATATGACAGCCTCGGACAAACGACGGGGAAATATATGGCTCCTCTATCAATTGAGGTAGGTGATTCCTGGGATACGGACACGTCACATGTGGAGGTTATAAGCATTGACAGCGTTACGGTAAATGCTGGCACTTTTGAAGCTTATAAACTTGAAAATATTTACAACGGTGATACATCATGGCAATGGGTAGCCAAAGGTGTAGGGCTTGTGAAGATGGTGAACGATTTTCCCATCGATAGCATGACAACCCAACATACATCTATGGAACTTGTTGAATACAATGTAAAATAAAAGGGGTTGAGAAGGGAAAAGCCGGGGATATTGCCCCGGCTTTTTTTATTTAAACTCTATTAGGTAGTCACACTGGCCCTTTTCGATATCTTCTCCCGGGGCTTTCACCTTCACAATTGCAATTTGCAGATTTTTATTAAGTTTTTTTAGCCTGAATGGTATCCCAAGGCCGAAATCGGAATGAAAACTCCCGTTTATCATAAGAATTTGGCTCCCTATGTGTGATTTTAAATAATCGTTTATGCTTTCAGCCATTGTATTGTCCTTAATGCATTGAGCATAATAAAAGTTCTCAACATTCATACCGTTCATCTTCCCCATTCGTCCGATCATCTTCATGGTGTTTAAAAATCGTTTTTTGTATTCCGGCTCCAATGTATCAACATGTGTGGCAATGTAATCCGTATTTTCGGATTTCAATGATTTGTACATACCCATACCTTTCATTGCCACTACATTTGCCAGATGCCTGGGCACATTTGATGCTATAACGTCTATACTGTTCTTTTTTGCAAACTCAATGACAGGCTTATAATCAGTCGGATAATTGCTCCACGGTCGAGATTTTTCAAGAAAGGTTCTTTCGTCTATTTTACCTTTCAGATAATCATTCAGGACATTTTGGACATCCCTTTCAAACATTTCCATTGATATGGCAAAGTCTCCCGGGTTTAATTTGTAAAGGTCTTTTGCAATCCGAATTTCCATGTAATGCGCATTTGGATCATCATGTTTTTCCCCTATAAAAATTACGTCGTAATGTGATAACTCCTTTAAAAAATCCACATAGGACAATTTTTGATCCCCTTTTAATATTGTAATTTTGTTATCCATAACATCATTCCTCTTTGTCGAATGAAAACATCCCGCAAATACGAAAATTGAAATCAATGTGATTAATATTGACTTTTTCATTTTACCTCCTTAGTCTTAATCATTTTGGTATTTTTTAAAGATTTTGTCAACAGAAATAATGGATGATAAGCTTAAATTTAACCATTATCTTCGTTATGGTGTTTTATAATTTTCCCTTCTATCATAAAAATAGAATCCTCACTTATATTTGTTGATAAGTCTGCAATTCTTTCCAGACTGTGAGCAATTTTTATGAGTTCAAGCGATCGTTTTATCGTATGGGGATCAGAAACCATGTATGTAACCAATTCCCTGAGTATTTGCTCTCTCAATTCATCAACAATTACGTCCCTTTCACATACTGATTTTGCCAACCCGGCATCTTTCTTGATAAAAGAATTTATCGAATCTTTTAGCATGTTTATTGCTCCTTCTGACATTCTGGGTATGTCTATCAGAGGTTTAACGAGAGGTCTTTCTATTAAATACAGTGCACTTTGTGATATATTTACAGCCAGATCTCCTATCCTTTCAAGATCGTTGTTTATTTTAAGGATTGTAAGAACCGTTCTAAGATTTTTTGCTTCAGGTTGGTATAATGCAATTAAACTTGTACACAATTCATCTACTTTAATCTCAAATTGATTCATTTTAGGCTCATCGTTGTCAATGACTTCCAAAAGGAATTCCTTTTTTTTAGAGAGCAACCCTTCAGTGCTCTTTCTAACCATACTTTCCGCTAATCCTGCTTCTTCTATTAACTGTTTCTTTAAATCTAAAATTTTATTATTAAGCATTTATACCTCCCTATCCGAATTTACCCGTTAAATATTCTTCCGTTCGTTTATCCTTCGGAGTTGTGAAAATCTTTTCTGCAGTATCCGCCTCTATTAATTC
>WFRF01000009.1 GCA_015486655.1 Caldifarciminota bacterium
AGGATATAAACAGCAGAATATCGAAGGCATTGATGTATAATGAAGATGTAAATGGCTATGAAGAAAAACAATCGGAAATTATTCATCATCTCCAAAAAATAAAAACAGGAGGAGTAGATGGCTAATAAAGTTAATATTGATGATTTGGTCACTCAATTAATTGATGTTGCAGGGGAAGAAAAGGAATTATCTTATAAACAGATTAACTCATGTTTACCGCCCAGTATGATTATGTCAGACGATATAGAAAAGATTATTGAAAAGCTGGAATCCAAGAAAATAAAAATTGTTGATAAGATGATTAAGAGCAGGGAAACGGATGAGGATGAGATTGAATCCGGTTCCAGTAGGGATGCAAATGACACAATAAGAGTGTACTTCAAAGAGATGGGAAGAATACCGTTATTCAATAAAGAGATGGAAGTTAAAATATCAAAAGAGGTTGAGCAGTCGCAAGCTATCCTGACAAAACTAATATTTTGGTCCAACGAAAATATTGATACGTTTTGTGATAGTATTGAAAAGATTAAAGCTGGCGATGTGCATATAGAGGATTATATACATACCGACTTCAAATTTTTTAATGATGAGAACGATTTTGATATTTTAAATGAGGAACAAATATACTTTTCATTCGACGAGATCATTAAATTAAACAAGAAACTGAAAAGATTATCTAAAAGTTCAAAAAAGAATTACAAAAAGATCCATGAAGTAAAAGACGCGATAATTAAAACACTAAACAGATTGGGATTGCAAGAGTCTGTTCTAAAAGAGAGCGGTTTTAATATTGTCGAGCAAAACAGCCGTATTATAAGGTTAAAGAACGAGATTAAGGAACTTTTCAGAAAATATGATCTTGATGAAGGTTTAATGGAAAAATCAAATGAAGAATTTCAGGATATGATAGAGGAAAGTGACGATGCTGAGATCATTGAGGTATTATCCGATTTGAGGTTTAAGAGGAGTGAAATTGAAGCGATACTTGAAAGCACCGGGCTAACGGAAGATGAGATAAGCAGATTATCAAAGAATATAAGCAGATATTTTACGAACATTGATAATGCAAAAAAGAGGATGATAGAGGCTAATGTAAGACTTGTGGTTAGTATAGCAAAAAAATATACAAACCGAGGCCTCGAATTTATGGATCTGATTCAAGAAGGGAATTCAGGATTAATGAAGGCTGTGGAGAAATTCGATTACAGACGGGGTTACAGGTTTAGCACTTATGCTACATGGTGGATTAGGCAGGCGATTACAAGAGCTATAGCAGACCAAGCAAGAACCATAAGATTACCCGTTCATATGATCGAAGTTATGCATAAGGTGGTGAAAACATCAAGAACATTAAGTCAGGAATTCGGAAGAGCTCCAACACCGGAGGAGATAGCGGAAAAACTTGAGATCTCAGTGGACAAAATTAAAAGTGTATATAAAATAACACAGGGGACGGTCTCACTTGACAGACCCATAAATGACAGCAATGATACACACTTCGGGGATTTTATTAAAGACCAGAAGGTCGTTTCGCCTCAAAAAGCAGCAAATCTTGTTATTTTGAAAGAAAGACTTCACGAAGCACTTAATACTTTGAGCGACAAAGAAAGAAGTATATTATCGTTGAGGTACGGACTTGAGGACGGCGTTCCGAGGACATTGGAAGAAGTGGGAAAGATATTTAACGTTACAAGGGAAAGGATAAGGCAAATTGAAACAAAAGCGTTGAAAAAACTCAGTTTTCCCACAAGAGCAAGAAAATTAAAACCTTTCCTCGATGTAACAGATGAACATTATTGATTAAATAAGTTGTGAATCCGATTTGGCTATCCATCCTTCGATACCATTTAGAAATCGCACGTGGTAATAGCCGTCTTGTTTGTCCATAAGGTAAAATTCGGCTCCTTCGGGAGCTTTTGCCTTTGAAATAAATTCACTACCTGCACCTTCAAGAATATCGCATGATTTTATGATAACACCATAGGATTTATTTTCATTTTGTTTAATTGATATTATTGCACCGTTCGTGAAGAATTCGAATATAAGGATTACTATTACAAAAACTATATTGTAACGTATTTTAAATAATATGAGTGCGATTAAGAAAAGAATACCGATTAGCGACAATACAATTAACATATTTATTGAAATATTTCTAACGATAAAGTTAAAAAGATGTATCGATTTGAGTTGTTGAAAATCATTAGGCAGTCTTGAACGATAGAATTTTAAATTATTGTATGCATCTTTATAATCAGGTTTCAGTTTTAATGCTCTGTTTGTGTATAATATGGCTCTGGAAAGAGACCCGATTTTATAGTAGGCAAATCCCAGATTGTTTAAATCGGAAGGATTTAAATGCAACGAATCGGATTCATAATAACTCACGGCTGACTGAAACTGACCTTTTTTAATGAGATTTAAACCGGTGTTATCGGCATATATAAAGGAAAATGTTAAAACAGTTATCAATAGACTACAGATAAACGATCTTTTCATCTTTAAACCCCTTAAGTGCATTTCTCGTGTCAAATATCTTATCGGAGTTCTCCACAATGAATTTATAATCGTATGAAGAATGGTTTGTAGTAATAATGACCAAATCCATTTGTTTTAAAAGTTCTTTGCTTAGTTCAGTGGAATGAAGTAGAATACTGTCCTTGTCTATCTCACTTGGGTCTCTTACCACATAGAATTCGTTTATATAAGGATCGTTATAGAATATATTCGCTTTTTTGTTAAGAAGTTCCGAAACTATATCGATAACGGGAGATTCTCTTAAATCATCAATATCCTTTTTATATGTAACACCTAATATGAGTATTTTTGAATTTTTTATGCTCTTGGCTTTGTCGTTGAGAATGTCGGCGGTTCTTGAAACAATATACTTGGGCATATTGGAGTTGATTTCGTCAGCCAAAGTGATGAACTTGGCGTTGTAATTAAATAATTTCATTTTCCAGCTTAAATATAAAGGATCAATGGGAATACAGTGACCGCCTAAACCGGGACCCGGGTAAAATGCTTGAAATCCGAATGGTTTTGTGGAGGCAGCATCGATTACTTCCCAAACGTTTATGTTGAGTTTGTCGCACATTATGGCTATCTCATTGGCGAGCCCTATGTTTATGCTTCGGTATGTATTTTCAAGTATTTTTACGGCTTCAGCTGCTCTTGTGGATGACACGGGTACGATTTTGTCTATGATTTTACCGTACAGATAGGTCCCGATTTCGTTACATGCCGGTGTCACTCCGCCAAAAACCTTTGGTGTGTTTTTGGTATGATATACCGGATTACCGGGATCCACTCGTTCGGGTGAAAATGCAAGGTAAAAATCTTCCCCGACTTTTAATCCGGTGCTTTCAAAAACAGGTAAGAGTATTTCATCGGTGGTCCCTGGATATGTTGTGGATTCAAGTACTACGAGCATTCCTTTATGCAAGTATTTAACCACTTCGTCGCGAACGTTTACAATATATGAAACATCAGGTTCTTTTGTTTTGTTTAACGGTGTCGGGACGCAAATGGAAACGGAATCCACATCTTTCAGAACGGAAAAATCGTTGGTAGCCTTTAATTTGCCTTTCTTTACGAGAGTGGCAAGAAGGGTATCGTCTACATCCTTAATGTAGTTGATTCCCTTATTGATTTTGTTAACCTTTCCTTCATCAAGGTCTATTCCGATTACATTGAAATTATTTCTGGCAAACTCTACTGCCAAAGGTAGTCCTACATACCCCAATCCTATTATACCGATAAGGTATTCTCTTTTGTCTATTTTATTTTTTATATTGTTCATTCATTACCTCCTAAAGCATTATAATACAAGAATTATTTTAATTGTCAAGAAAATATTTTCGGATTTAAGTAGATAGGTACAGACATATTAACCACCTAATGGGAACAAAGGAAGCGCGTCTCAATTAAGACTAAGAAGTGAGAAGTCGGAAATAAAGGGAATATAATAAAATCAATTCCGATTTAACTTCTCAGTTCTTAGTTCTCACTTATTTTTGAATACCCCTCAGTCCGGTAAAACCGGACAGCTCCCCTAAGAGAGGAGCAGCTATTATTAGGGATGATAAAATAAATTACATATTTAACTTCTTAGTTCTAACTTCTTACTTCCTACTTATATTTAAACACTCCCCTGCTACGCAGTACCCCTTACATAGGGGAATTAATAAATGTCATGCTGAACTTGGTTCAGCATCAAAGTGAGATTCCGGATCAAGTCGGAATGACCGATTATAAACAATCACGTTTACTGTGTTCTCATTTTATATTTCTATCAATTTCAATGTATGAAAGTGGTAAATATGTCTATACCACTTACCATATTTTTCGGATTTACCATTTAAAGAATCATATTAAATTTTATAATTGGCAGATAAGATTGCTCTTTACAACGGTTATAATTTATAATATCATAATAATATGAATGAAAGGCAGAGAGAACACCGTGAATTTTTGAAAAACAAAATCCTGGAAACAGCTATAAAACTGTTTGAATCGGGTGGAATAGATAATATCAAAATGAGAAAGGTAGCGGGGAAGATTAAATACAGCGCCACCGTTATATACAGCTATTTTAATAACAAAGAGGAATTGCTGTATGAGATTCTAAAATACAAAATAGATAAATTGGTAGATGAACTCAGACACATAAACGAAGAGGACGAAGAATTATTGTTGAAAAGCTTGATTGAAACATACGTTAATTATTTTGTAGATAACAGCGAATACTATTATCTCTATACGAATATAAATTTGGGAAAAATAAAAATAGACCCGACATCACGGGAAAATCTGATTAACGCTCCTATATTCCCATTTGGAAGGGTATTTGATAAGCTTGTTATGAAAGGGGTGGATATAAACGATTATACGAATCATTTATACCTCTTATGGGCATTCATGAACGGTCTTATTGAGTTAAAACTGAATAGTGATATTAAAGATACGGTTAATTCGGATACCGTGATTAAAGAATTTGCAAAATACATCGTTTCAAGGGGATAGGGGGGAATAATCCCCCCTTATGCTAAATCAAGTCTTCGCTTTTAATAATATTTGTAACTATTACCTCTTTAGATTTCTCTTTGTTTATTATGAAATTACCCTTTCCGCTTTTATTTATAAAGTAGTATTTATATATGTTGTCAGGTGTAATATCGTTAAAGTTCTTATCAAAAAGATACGGATAGGCGTTTTTCATCTCTTCTTTCATTAAATCCACGCTGTAATTCTCACCTGTTAATAGGTTGTAAAACTCGACCAAAAGAGTGATGTTAGAATATTCCAGATCGAAGACTACAGGCTTGAAATAGCGAGCCCTTCTTTCTGCGTTGACAAAGATTCCGCTGTTGGCAAATGGATGGTTTATTCTGATATAATTTTTAAACGCCTGTTTTTCATACCCGAAATAGTAGAGATTGTCGCTGTTTCTAAGTGCATCGGTGGGGACCTCATTATAAACGATGGGGAAGTCTATTTTAGCCATATCTATTTTTTTCTTAAAACCAAGAACGTTGGCACCTTCGGAATTTGCCGATTC
>WFRF01000010.1 GCA_015486655.1 Caldifarciminota bacterium
GCGGCGAATGACTTTTATAAGAATGGAAAGTATAAAATGAAGGAATTTTCGTCCCCTGTGGATGCGGATAAGGTTGTTGAACTTTACGAGAAATGGGTGAAACAATACCATATCCTGAATATAGAAGATGGTCTTGCAGAGGATGATTGGGAAGGTTGGAAACATATGAACAAGGTACTCGGTAAGAAGGTACAGAATGTGGGAGATGATATTTTCGTTACAAACATTAACAGACTGAAAAAAGGTGTTAGCGAGAATGTTGCAAATTCAATATTGATTAAACTCAATCAAATCGGTACTTTAACAGAGACATTGGACACTATTAAATATGCCCAAACGCACGGTTGGACTTGTGTTGTTTCCCACAGGTCAGGTGAAACATGCGATACTACAATTGCCGATCTTGCCGTTGCCATGAATACCGGGTTCATAAAGACAGGATCTGTTCAGAGGCAAGAAAGAATTAACAAATACAACAGATTGATGGAAATTGAAGAAGAGATGTTCGGTGAGGGGATATTCCCCGGCAAAGGAGCTTTTACAAGTATTGAGAAATAGGTACATACACCTTGATAAGAAGAAAACGGGGAGGAGGATTGTAAATATTCTCCTCTCACTTATAATTGCCGTAATTGTTTTCTTTATTATAAAGGAAACAATAGCGATAGTTTCTCTGAGGATGAAAATGAATGCCATTAAATCTAATATAAGCAATACGAAGTCGGTTATTGATTCTCTTTCAAAAGAAGAAAACAGGTTAAAATACGACACTTTTTATATTGAAAAAATTGCAAGGGAAAAATTCGGGATGATAAAAAGAGGGGAAAAGACCTATATATTTGTTAACAGCAAAAAGAGGAATTTTATACAGAGAATAATTGAAAACATAAAAAATCATTAAAATGGGAAAAAGCAGGAAATAAAAAGAGGGGACATCTTGTCCCCTCTTTTTATTTAAGGCGTAAGATTTTAAATGAGATGGTAAGCAACAATAAGTCCGGCTACGACAATACTGACCATACTCATTAATTTGATCAATATATTAAGAGAAGGTCCTGATGTATCTTTTAACGGATCTCCTACCGTATCACCGACAATACCTGCTTTATGAGGTTCACTTCCTTTGCCTCCGAAGTTACCTTCTTCGATATATTTCTTGGCATTATCCCAGGCTCCTCCTGCATTTGCCATGAAAATTGCAAGAACGAAACCACTGGAGAGACTGCCTATAAGAAGTCCCATAACACCAGGAACACCTATAATCAGACCGGTAACTATAGGAACGACTACGGCAAGCGTTGAAGGTAAAATCATTTCATGTTGTGCTCCTCTTGTTGCTATATCTACGCAAGCAGCATAATCGGGTTCGGCTTTACCTTCCATTATACCCTTGATTTCTCTAAATTGTCTCCTGACCTCATCAACCATTTTACCTGCTGCTCTTCCTACAGCACTCATTGTAAGTCCTGCAAACAGGAAGGGCATTGCCGCACCGATAAAAACACCTACAATAAGGGTAGGATTCATAAGTGTAGCGTTGAAATGAATCATAAAGTCATGTAGATTTGCGCTTATTACGGGAACCATGTGTCCGCCTACGGAGAGCATTGTTTCACCGGTTCTAATCATGCTTGCCCTTACCTCTTCAACATAAGCGGCAAGGAGAGCAAGTGCTGTCAGAGCTGCAGAACCTATGGCAAACCCTTTTCCCGTGGCGGCTGTTGTATTACCGAGGGAATCAAGAGCATCTGTCTTCTTTCTGACATCCTCAGGCAGACCGGACATTTCAGCATTTCCACCGGCATTATCGGCTATGGGGCCGTAAGCATCGGTTGAAAGTGTTATACCAAGTGTGGAAAGCATTCCTACTGCTGAAATAGCTATACCGTAAAGTCCTACTATAGGATGTGTAAAGCCTTTTGATAACCAAAAAGATAGAATAATACCTGTAGATACGGTTATAACCGGAATAGCAGTTGATTTCATTCCCTCAGCCAACCCCGATATAATAACGGTGGCAGCTCCCGATTGTGACTGACTCGAGATATGCTTTGTCGGTTTATATTCACTTGATGTGTAATATTCGGTACTTTTTCCGATTATTATACCTACAATAAGTCCGATAACAAGCGAAGCCCATACGCCTATGTTGGAAGGCATTAACCATTTTACAATGAAAAACGATCCTATGGCAATAAGTATGGCGCTTAAATTAATACCTCTGTTAAGGGCTGCAATAAGAGTCCCTTGTGTTGCATTTTCCTTTGTTCTTACAAAGTAAATTCCTATTATGGAGGATATTATACCGAGCCCCGCCAGAAACAGGGGTAAAATAACCGCATTCTCAACCAATTGAGGGTTTGTAAGGGTAAAAGCGGATACTCCGAGAGCATTCGCCGAAAGAATGGCATCGGTGTAAGATTCGTAAAGATCCGCTCCCATTCCTGCAACATCGCCCACATTATCTCCGACATTATCCGCAATAACAGCGGCATTTCTAGGATCATCTTCCGGTATGTTTTCTTCCATTTTACCTACAAGATCGGCACCCACATCAGCCGCTTTGGTAAATATACCACCGCCTACCCTTGCAAAAAGAGCCATTAGAGATGCTCCCATACCGAATGAAAGCATTGTAGTTGTTGTGACGGTGAGATTGTAATTAAGCAGTTTGTGAAGGATAAAATACCAGAATGAGATATCAAATAATCCCAATCCTACAACGGTTAACCCCATAACCGCTCCGCTTCTGAATGCTATTTGCAGAGCCGAGTTTAAACTGTTTTGAGCTGCATTTGCCGTTCTTGCGCTTGCATTGGTGGCTGTTTTCATCCCTATGTAACCTGCAAGTCCGGAAAAGAATCCACCGGTTAGAAAAGCAAACGGAGTCCAAGCAGACTGTACATGAAGCCCAAATGAAAGGAAAGCAATAAAGAGTGATGTAAGAACAAAGAAAACGGCAACAATTTTGTACTGTTGCCCCAGGTAAGCTCCGGCGCCTTTTCTAACTGCAGAAGCAATATAGATCATTCTGTCAGTTCCTTCCGGTTTTGTCATGGCGTTTTTGTAGAAAATGAAAGCAAAAATCAATGCCAAAACGGCACTCAAAGGTGCGAGAAAAAACATAAAAATACCTCCTATATATAATTATTTTATGGGTTTAGTATAATAATTTAAATGATTTTGTCAAGAAATAATTCCCATTTTCCTACTAAATAAAAGGAACCTGTTATTATTATATGTTCACTTGTTGTGTTTTCTACCAGCTTTTCTATATTTTCTGTGAAAATATTATCAAAACCTTGATTAATTAATTCTTCCTTTATATCGTTGATTTTTAATTCTCTTTTGGTATTGAGATGATCTATGTAAATTTTATTCACATTCAATTTTTTAATCTCTTTTATCATACCGCTGTAATCTTTATTTCGCATACATGTAAAAATTATATCCACCGAAGAATCTCCGTAGTACTCTTTGAAGTTTTTTACAAGCATTTTCATGGCGTCTCTGTTGTGAGCCCCGTCGAGAATAAATTTATGATTATTCCATTCTCTCAATTCAAAACGCCCGGAAAGTGATTTACCGAGGAACAAATTTTCATTGAAATTTCCGGGGATTATATGATCAATTTCAAGTTCTTTCAATAAGAGAAATGCTAAAATCATATTTTGAGTCTGGTGAAGTCCGGCCATATCGCTTTTGAATCTGTATTTGTTTCCTTGATGTGTGAAGCTTACAATTCCATTTTCCGTGTCACTTATAATATCACTGATTACATTCTCCGCAATAATAGTTTGTGCTGCGAGTTCATCAGCTCTTTTAATAATGATATCCTTAACGGAATCGGTTTGAAAACCCGTTATAACAGTCCCACCCGGTTTTATAATTCCGGCTTTTTCGAAAGCTATTTTTTCTGCCGTATTACCCAGTACATCCGTATGATCAAGACCGATATGCGTAATAACAGCATATTTGTTGGGGGCTGCGTTTGTGGAATCCAAGCGCCCCCCGAGGCCTACTTCGAGGATATTGAAATCGGTTTTCATTTTGATGAAATATAAAAAAGCCATTGATACCAGTATCTCAAAAAAAGTTTTATAAGATTTCTCTCTTCTCCCCAAGTGGCAGGCTATATAGGAAAACGTCTCAGAGAAGGTTTCTTTATCTATCCATTCATTGTTAAAATTTATTCGTTCACGAATATCGCGGATATGTGGGGAATAAAATGAACCTACATTATAACCGAGATTGACAAGTGCGTTTGTAATGTAACAAGTTGTGGACCCTTTACCTTTTGTTCCGGCAACGGTGACGGTTATACCGTGATTTTGCGGAGAGTTTATTGAAGCAAGAAATGCTTTGAAATTTTCAATATCATAATCGCTCTTGTGTGTCAGACGCTTCTCATAATTGATAAATCCCGAGAGTTCTTTTAACGATTGTTCGTAATTCATTGAGATTTTTTTAGTGAAAATTTGTTGTTCCCGTAAACTAGTGTAAATATCGTATTATCGTTTAACAATTTTAATTTGTTATCCTTTATTATTATTTTTGTTGTTACGGGGAAATGAATCTCCGATGTGAAAACAAGATTTATTCTAAATCCGTCAATTTCAAAAATTCTTAATTTTCTGTCATTATCAATAAAAGCTATATCCTGTTTCCCGTTACCGTTGAGATCCGTTTTTATAGTAAATTTAAAATGAGGGACCGAATCGAGAGTATCAGCGGTAACCCAGCAGCCGTGATTGAGGGTTTCCGTTAAATATACGGAGAAGAGGAGAGCTTCCGATTTATCCTTAAAATCGCCTATCCTGAGCCTATACCAGGATTTGTTGTCCATATTGAGTTCTTTAATATATGAGGGGAATCCGTTTTTAATAAACTTATCTTTCTGCAGGAAAGCGTGTTTCTTATTCTTTGTTGAAAGGTATTGAACCGTATAGAAAACAAATTGTTTTTTTGATTTTTTCTTTTTGGATTTGATTTTGCTAATTCGCTTCGAGGGGGGAACTTCAGTAATAAATGCATTTAGTATGGGTTTTGGCAATGTAATTCTTTTAAACGAGTTTTTCGTTGTAATTGTCATGACATTTTTTGATATGCCTATAAAACCGAAATTTGCATTCAGGGGGATTATTTTATCGTAATTGTTTTTCCCGGAGGAAAAAACAAGAGAATCATTGACCGAATCGAAGATAAAAAGGGAATCTCGGGTAATGGCTATGAACTGGTATCCGTCTTTTGCAAAAAGAATGTTTTGCACACCTTTGACCGGTATTTTACCAACTATGTTTTCCGTATAGGTGCTTAATAACTTTATATTGTCTTTTGAGATGATGAATAGTCTGTTTGCGGCTGGAGCAAGCTTTATCCCGGAACATTTTATATCGAGATTTCTCTTTTTATTTTTCTTGGCGTCATAAAACGACAAAAAACCGTGGTCTATGAAGTATAATTTGTAGAGATAAGGAGAACTTACAATATTCTTGTAATAACCGAATCTTGATATTTTCATACTGTCGAGTTTAATCATGTAATTAAGAAATTCTTTGGTTCTGTATACAATGTACTTACCCGAATTGAATGTAAAAGAGGTGTCTATTGTTTTATCGGAATGGGCAATCTTAAAAAGAGTATTATTTTCGATTAAGAATATATCCGTATCGGATTGGTAAACCAGCTTTCTGTAAGGATTTAATGCAAAAAGATTGTATGCGGTATTTCGTGCATTTATACTGTTTTCAATATACCCCGATTTTATGTCAAATATATCTATCTTCCTGGATTTGTACAGAATCAGCTGATCATAGGGAAACGGTTCAAAAACCCTCTCGATTGAATGTGGGAGATATACCCTTTTATAGATCACTGCACTGTCCGGATTAATGTAGTATATTCTTTTTGATGTTGCCGCTATAACAGAGTAGGGTTCGTATTTAACGGAAAACGTTACATCGGGTTTACCTCTGTTACACGACGAAAGAAACGGAATTATGAGAAGTAGCAGATATGAAAACCGTTTAATCAATATTGAGTTCCTTGTATGATTTTAGAATGGATTTAATTTCACTGAGAACAATGTCTCTCGCCTTTATATAGAATTTTTTTGCCTTTTCTTCATCAAAAAGCGGCATTCCTTCCCCTTCTTTATATAGAATTATAGGACCGGCAAACGGGTATGATTGTATTCCCTTTTTGTATTCTCTTGGCATGGATTCACTGTATCTTTCCGGTTTGACAAGTTCCGGTGCAATTGCCATTATGGCGGCTGTTTCATCTATACCGGCATGTCCTCCCATCTGTTTGTAAAATTGTTTTGTCCATTCGTATGTTAAAATCCACCAATGTACAACAATTACCCTTGCTCCCGTATCCTTAAATGTATCCAGGGCAGCTTCTTTCAATTCGTCCACCTGTCCTCCGTGTCCGTTCATAACGATGATCGTCCTGAAGTTGTTTCGTGCAAGTTCAGACATTATTTCATATATCATCTCTTTATAAGTCTCTTTTTCAAGAGTAACGGAACCCGGGTATGGAAGGAGTGAACTTGTAATACCGTAATTAACGGGGGGTGCTATTAATGCATTAATTTTCCCCGCTATATATTCCGCCAAATCTTGCGGGATAATGTTATCGGTACCGAGAGGTATGACTCCGTGTGCTTCAATTGTTCCAACTGGTAGAATTACGGTACTCGTTTCAGCAGGAACCAATTCATTGAATTCTTGCCAAGTCAAATTACTAAAATATCTTGTTTTCATAAACACCTCAACAGTTTTCTCATTTCATAAATCGCATTATACAATCCGGAGAATACCGAGCGTGCAATAATACTGTGTCCGATATTATACTCAATAATTTCCGGTATTTCTCTAATAAATTTTACATTATCATAATTAAGCCCGTGCCCGGCGTGAAGTTCCATGGAATAGTTTTGTCTAGTAAATGATGCCGCTTTTTTTATCCTGTCAAGTTGTATGTTTCTCTTCTCAGGTGTGTGAGACTCGGAGTAGAGGGA
>WFRF01000011.1 GCA_015486655.1 Caldifarciminota bacterium
AATTGTTTAAATCTTTGAGTGAAGCAATTATAGGGGAGAAGTCCAATGAGGATGCCAATTTACCGAAATCAAGGGATTGTTGAATTTTATCTAAAGCACTTGTCAGTTCAGAGAGGTTTATTGCCTGTAATACCGGTTTATTCTCCTGAATTGAAACCGGTTCCGCCTGCTTCTTGCCACTTTCCTTTTCCTCTACTGCCACACTTTCCGTGCTCTCCTCAATAGGGGGTTCCTCAATAAACTGCGATTCGGGAATCTCTTCATCGGGCCCTTTACCGCTTTCAATATCGAATTCTTTACTTATTATCTCTTCCATTTCCTGAGGGTTTTCTTCTGTGGTCTGTTCCAACTCTTTTTCATTTTTTGCTTCTTTCTCTTCCTCATTTGGTGTGGTCTCTTCTTTTGTTTCTTTTTCTCCCCCTGGCTGTTCCTCTGTCTTTTCGGTAACATTTTCTTCTGCAGTATTTTCTTCTTCGCCTTTTATTCCCTCTTCTTTTTTCTCTTCTTTTTCTTCGGAGGATACCTCTTCCTCTATATTTTCGGTTTCCTGAACGGCGTTTTGTCCTCCGCTCTCCGATGAATTAATTATACTTTCATTGCCGATATCAAGTAACTCATCAAAACCTGAAATGTTGCCCTTTTTCCCCTCTGTTTTTTCCTCCGTTTCTTCCTCTGTTTCTTTTTTCTCTTCTTTTTCTTCGCTTATCTCATTCTTGTCTGCTTTGTTTTCCTTTTCTTTGGTATTTTCTTTTTTTGTTTCACCGGTTTCCTCTTTATTCTGCTCATTATATGGAAATAGATTGTCAAAGGGGTTTTGGTTTTTGTCTTTATCATCAAAAATACTCATGTTTCACTCCTTTTCATTATACGTGAATATTTATTACTTTAAAATTTGAGTATTGTGTCAGTGAAAATCTTTCAACGGACGGAGTATTCGGAAATGCACCGGAAAGATTCTTGGGATTGTATCCGATTACTCTGGAGAGATTTAGGTATCTGTTATATACTTCTCTCATAAGCTCTTTGTTTTCAATATTACCTTTATTCAGTATTATTTCATAAATTTCGATGGATTCCATAGGACTGTCTTTTTCTTTAATTTTGGCAAGTAGAGCCAAGCGCTTTATTTCATCCGATTCATTATCCGTTTCATAATATAAGAGATTTTTTGCTTTATTAATTTCTCCGAGCAGATAATATTGATATGCAAGTTGGTAGTATATTTCCGGGGAACTGTTGTTTTCATAGTTGAGTTCCTGTTCAATTTCTCTAATTCGTTCCCTGTACAATCTGTTTTTAACCCTTTCTATTTCAGAATAGATTCTATCGGGAGAAAATCCGGCCATCTCTATCTCTTTCAACATTGACATCTCTTTTGTCTTTATTGAAATAAGGTTTTTGTATATATAAGAGGTTAGTCGTATATCCTCGGGAGCATCCTTGTTAAGGAGAAGGTCAAAATAATAATTGGAAGTCTCATAATCTCTGGTTATATATGCCAGTTCTCCGGCTAAAAGGTGGTCATCATGTGTGAAATCAACTTCTTTTTCCGTCTTCTTAAAATATTCAAGAAGTAACTCGTTGTTTACCCGGACCATCTCTGCAGATATCTGTTTCAGATAGTTGTACAGTTTTTTGTACTTTCTTAAATTAAACAAAATCTTTATGTAATATTCATTAATTTTAACATCTTTTATATTTTCCAAAAGAACCTCAAGCTTTTCGTTATACTTATTTGTACCGGATAATATATCGTTGATAACAGGAAGAGCCTTTTTATAGTTTCCCAATTTAATATATATTGTAAGAAGAGCATATTTTATTTCGTTGTTTTCGGGGGTTGTTTTAAGAATTTCATTTACACGGTCGATAATGTCTTCTGCTTTCCCGGGTTCGTTTTCCACTATTTCTTCAAAGAGCTTTATCGCATTGTTTATCTGACCTATTCTCAAATATATGGAGCTTAATGAAAATAAAATTTCCGTGTTATCGGGATTATTTTCCTTCATCTCCAAAAGTTTGTTCAAAATCGGCAAACTTTTATTATTATCTATTTCAAATGCTTTGAGCAGAGATTCGGATGCTTCGGAATTAAATCCCAATTTGCTCAATATGTTTCCTTTTGATATGAATACATCGGGGTTATTCGTTTCTTTGATTCCCTCGTAGTGTTCCAGAATTTGATTGCCAAGGGATTCGTTCAATTCAAAACTTGTTTCAAACTCGGAAACCGCTTCCTGTATATTGCCCTTTTTCAAATGAATAAGAGCCAGTGTATAATGCAAATATGAAGAACTCTGATATTTTTTTATGAGGTTAAAGATATCATTTTGAATGAGGTCGATTTTATCGGGAAAATTATTTAAAATTTCAAAATAAATTTCGGAGGCTTTTTCAAAGTTTTCGCTAAATGAATATGCGGCAGCGAGGGTATACATTATCATATAATTGTTTGGCAGCAATTTGTGGATCTCTTCAAGAAGGGGAATCTCTTCTTTGGCGAGTTCGGGGTCGTATTTCAGGGATTTTATTAACGCCTGAGTTGCAACATCCACATTATTGCGTTTTAGAAAAGCTTCGCCGGCTTTAAAGAAAAAATATCCGGATTCTTTCCCGGTTATCGTCATGAGAATCATCTTTGTTTCATCGATGACCTGTTTATATAAACCCGATTTGGCAAGCAGGTCTACATATATTTTTTTATAATCAAGATCATTGGGATATTTGTCTACTACGGTTTTTATAAGTTTATATGTTTCTTCTTTGTTTTCTATATCCGTTTTCTTATATTCATACATAATTGCTTTCATGTAATCTTCTTTTTCCAACTCGGCAGCTAATTTCAAGGCAAAATTCAATATCTTTTCATTGTTGTTGCCGTTGTATATTTCTTCAATTAAGGAATCAAGAATGTCCCCTTTGTGTTCCGGAGCGGTATTGGCGGCTTCTTTAAGCGTTTTTAGCATGTTGTCATAATCGTGTTCCAAGCAATAAGCCTCTGATATGGCAAAAAGATAGGGGAATTTATTATTTGAAAAGTAATTTTCAATCTTTTTGTAGATTTCTATGCAGAGCTCCGGTTTAATAATCCCGTCCCTCAATGAGGCATCGAGATCAAGAAGCAAGTTTTCGGGTGATTTTTCGTTGGATCTGATTAAATTATCGATAATTATTGTCGATTTTGTTAAATCTCCCGTAAAAGCGTAAGCATAACTCAGTATTTTTGCAAATTCGGCATTAGGTTCTATCCTACCCTCAAACAGGTCCTTATTGTTTATAATTGTTTGAGGAGAGATGCGAAGCAGATCCTCGAGGATGAGAAGGGCTTTGTTATATTCCCCTTTATCCGTAGAAATTTTTGCTCTGAGTAAATTTAAATCCAATGAATCCTTAATGTTTTTTCCTATTTCCTGAATGTAATCTTCGGCCTCTTGAGTTGTGATTGCGCTGTTAAAGTATCCTGTTTTAACCGTTTCAATGGCATCGTCGTAACGCTCTGCCAGCATAAAAGCTTTTGTTAGCAAATAAATATTGTTGGGGTATTTGTAAACGTCCTTTATTTGGCTGAAACGATCTATGATCTCGGAAACTTTACTCGGATCACTCTCCATTACTTTTTCATATT
The DNA here is from genome assembly GCA_015486655.1 of Caldifarciminota bacterium. Lineage (GTDB taxonomy): Bacteria > Hydrothermota > 32-111 > QNBC01 > QNBC01 > QNBC01. Next base: position 3,626 of record WFRF01000011.1, read on the forward strand.
CCTTAGGTATGATATTGCTTTCCTTTTCCGCATAGAGATCACCGAGAGCAAGATTAGCATCTGTGTTTTTCGGATCTATTTCAAGTATTTTTTTGTATCTGCTGACTAATATATCTTTGTTTGCTTTAGGTATATTCTGAAGTCTTTTTAGAGCATTATCAATATCTTTTAACAAAATGTATGTATCGATTATAAGAAGTTCAAGTGCAGGAGAAGGATTCTTTTCCTCGGCGGAAAGGAGGAATTTTAAAGCGGTGTTTTTTAAACTGGGTAATATGGAGATACTTTTAATCATTATTCTGGAAGCTTTTGAGATATCATTGTTCAGAATATGAAATTCGGCTAAATACATTAGTATGTGCGGTTCATTGAAACGCTCTCTAACGAGTTTTTCATATAAGTCAATTAAACGGTTAATTTCATCAGGGGCAAATTCAAGTATCTGTTTGGCAATAAAAGAGGCGTCATCGTACTTTTCAATAAAATTGAAAAATATTATCAGCTGGTAGTGGACATAAATATCGGATTTTCCCATCTGCTTTGCTTCCGAATAACTGTAAATACCGTTGTATTTCTCCTGCAGTCTTGTGGATAACACATCGAGGTCATCCTCTTTCAAAGCATTTAAAGTTCCGAGAGCATCTTGGAAATTAAACTCTTTTATGTAATGCTCGTATAAAATTTGTCCTAATTCCAGCGGTGTATTAAATCTGTAAAACGAATCTTCAAGAGAATCGATTATCTTCTCCTGTTGCCCCGTAAATGTCGTAAGAGCTTTTTTATAATGCATCGCACTGTCTCTGTATTTATGTATCTCCGCAAAGTATGAAGCCGCTGTTATTGCAAGGTCGTAATTGTTTTTAACTTTGTTAAGAGAATTTTTCAGAAGTGAAACAGCTTTATCGGTTTTTCCTTCGGATTTCAATTTCTCGAAGTTAGTAAGTATTTTATTAACGTCGGTTGTGCCAAATAAATTAAACATATTAACCTCTTTTAAATTATAAAATGAGCTACATCATATGTCAAGCAAAAATACTAAGTTCATTATATCTTTCTTTATTATATAACAAATTTATAATAAAAGCAACAATTTTGAACAAAACAAACACAGAGACAGTTACATTTATAAATTTCCCTCGGAAGATGACCCCTCAGTCCGGTAAAACCGGACAGCTCCCCTAAAAATTGAATCGCTTTATATCTTTTAAACACCCCGTCCTGACATTCGTCAGTCCACCCCTCTTCCCGAGGGGAATCTTTTTCACAGTCTTTATTCAACGAATTTCCCTTTTGGCTTGTATTAATATCTGGCATAATACTCCCCTTTATATATTTTATGATAGTTTTAATTCCATAATTTGTCAATTCTTTTTATCGTATAAAATGTCTTATATAGAGAGTAGTCTTCCTCAATTTCCCTATATCAAAAGGTATCCCTCAACAAAGCGCTGTTTAAAAAGCCGTATGAGCTTTACATGCCAAATTCCCCTCTACAGAG
>WFRF01000012.1 GCA_015486655.1 Caldifarciminota bacterium
ACGAATGTCAGGACGGGGTGTTCTGAAATAAGTAAGAAGTGAGAACTGGGAACTAAGAAGTAAAAGTGGGAAGTAAGAAGTTATCGGGTGACATTATTCAAAACCCCTCAGTCCGGTAAAACCGGACAGCTTCCCTTAAAGAAGAGCAGCTATTTTTAGAAATAATTATGGACTTGTAATTGAGAAGTGAAAAGTTAAGTATGTAATTAATTATCATTACTGACTACTTATCACTTCCTACTTGAGATGGAGTCTCATTAATTGTAGAATAGTTCTTTGGATCACCGAGTGGTTAATATGTTTATGCATATATACTGAATTTTTCAAGTAAAACATTGACACAAATCGTTTTTCATATTATAAACTATATATGACAAAATATAAGAAATTCTCCCAATTTAATCCCATGAAGGAAGATGTCTGTAATGCCATCCCCACACCTATATTTATAACCGACATAGAAGGTAAGATACTCTACGGAAACAGGTCTTTTATGACTCTTTTTAAACTGGATTCCCTTGAAGGGGTTTATAATGAGACCGTATTCGGAAAAAAGAACAGTATATCCATTTTTAATATTTACGAAAAATTATACGATGAAAACTATAAAGTTCTAAAAATTCACATTAATGACAGAACCCTTGAAATAAAATTTTACAAAAATCTTAAATACATTGTCGGAATTGTCAGGGATATAACGGATGAGATGAGTAATCTTGAGCTCATGAAAAATTACAGTCTATATTTAAACCTCGTAAAGAGTATAATATCCACTTATTTTGATGAAAAAGACCCGACTACCGCTTTCCAGCGGATATTAAACGATATAATGTACTACGTTGATCTCGTTTATACACAAGTATTTATTTTTGACAATGAAAAACTGGTCTTATTTCAAACCTTAGGTGATCCCCCGAAAGAGCTCAAGAAAAAGACAACCTTTTTAATGGGAGAAGACACTCCCGGCACAGCATTCCAATTGGAAAAAATTATATTCGTGAAGGACCCCATAGCCGACACAAGATTTAAAAAGCTCAAAAGGGATAATCCTCTATCGCTTATAGATGTACCTATTTTAAGAAAAGATAAAAAAATAGGTGTTTTGGAATTTGTGGCAAACAGACAACTCTCTCCGGTTACCAATGTCATTTGGGATTTTTTCCCTCAACTTCTTACGGTTGTGAGTGATCTCCTGATCAAAATGAAAAATTCTAAAAACATTCCTTAATTACACGTGATATTACTTCCGATCTAAAACCCTTTTGCAATAAATATCTGTATAATTTGTTTTTTTCCGCCCCGTAATGTTTTCTTTTTTTATCTATTACTCTTCTCACCATATCGGATTCATCAATCTCATTCTTAGAAAAGTATTCCTCAATTAATTGCTCCGGAATCCCTTTATTGCGCAATTTGTATTTCATTACGGATATACCCTCCGGATGTGAATTAACTCTGCTTGTAACCCACAATTTTATATAAAGTTGATCATCGATAAGCTTGGCATTTTTGAGACTTAAAACCACATCGTCAACTATATCCTCTCCGAATTTGGCAGCAATTTTATTTGCAATTTCACTCTCCGTATAAGGCTTATAATTCAATAATCTGTAGCAATAGGAAAGGGCAGATTTTAATCTGCCCTCCCTGTCGTTATCCTCATTATCCCTAATTTTCTTGTTCTTCATCTTTAACAAGCCCCAACTTTACCCTTATGCCATGTTCAATTTCCTTAAAAGCTTCCGGGTTGTTGCGGAGGTACTCCATTGCGTTATCTTTACCCTGTCCCATCTTATCCCCTTTATAGGAGTACCATGTCCCGAGTTTTTCAATAAGACCGAAGTTAGTTCCTAACATTAAAACTTCACCGTATTTGGAAATTCCTTGGTTGTACATCATATCGAAATGAGCTTCTTTGAAAGGAGGAGCCACTTTGTTCTTAACAACTTTAACCAGAACGGAATTGCCCACTGCCACATCTCCCTTTTTTATCGTACCTATTCTTTTTACTTCCAGTCTTACGGATGAATGGAATTTCAGGGCTAATCCACCTGGTGTTGTCATAGGATTACCGAACATCACCCCAATTTTATATCTTACCTGATTGATAAAGACAGCAGCCGTGTTTGATTTGCTCAATACGGAGGTCAATTTTCTCAATGCTTGTGACATGAGACGTGCCTGTAACCCCATATGCGAATCGCCCATTTCACCTTCTATCTCCGCTTTCGGAACAAGTGCAGCCACGGAGTCGATTACAATAATATCTATACCTCCGCTCCTGACAAGCGTTTCAGCAATTTCAAGAGCCTGTTCGCCTGTGTCCGGTTGCGATATATAGAGATTATCAATGTCTACCCCTAATTTTTTCGCATAAACCGGATCCAAAGCATGTTCCGCATCAATAAATACAGCTACTCCCCCCAGCTTTTGAGCTTCGGCAATCATATGCAGAGCAAGAGTTGTTTTACCCGATGACTCTGACCCGTAAATTTCTATTACTCTGCCCC
>WFRF01000013.1 GCA_015486655.1 Caldifarciminota bacterium
GTAATGGAACAATCGATACGGTTATTGTTAATACAAACGGTCTCGATACCATTTTTTCAGGTGATTTCTGGATTGAGTATAGAACAGTTTCAGAAGGACGAAATTCAATACTTTTACTTTCGGATAAAAATACACCTTCTGATAATATCAATTACTGGTCAACCGACAGACAGACATGGAATTCAGACAATGTAAATGAACCTCTGGCTACCTATGTTACATATAGTGAAAACGGACAAATTTCTCTTGACAGAGATACTGTAAAAATCGTTTATCCCATTGCTAAAAACAATCGATCCGGTTTAAGAACAGCTCTTGACTCCGTATGTTACAATTCAATAGAAACAGACAACTATGCAAGTTATTTTACGAATACAAACCTATACAGTTCCGTTAGATTTACACTCCCAATGTATCCTTCTACAATAGAATCCACACGTGTTTATTTCTATGCCACCGCTTCCGGTAATTTTGAAGATACATTGTTCCTATGGTCGGATAACAGTGGAATCCCGGGGGATTTGCTGGCAAGAGTAGTCTGGAATTATGATTTTCCGACTTCCGGTATATTCGGTTTAAATATTCCTTTGAAGCATACATTCTATTCCGGCGATTACTGGTTGGGAAGTGTAAGTGTGGAAAATGCTTCGGGAGACTCACTGCTGCTTTGTACCGATACGACAACAGGGGATAATTCCGGGAGGAATTACTATAGCTGGAACAGACAAAGCTGGACCCAACTATCAAATAGTTACGGTGACTGGGGAATTACCTCTTTTTACAGATATGCAAATACGGACAGCGGTATGTTTTATATAATAAATCCTTCTGGGGCAACTGAGAATTTGTACGTATCCGATATATTCGCTTATAATAACTCTTCATGGATACTGGACATATCACCGACATCTTTGACAATACCTCCGGGTGATTCCGCACCTGTTTACATAAATGTGGACACATTCAACTTATCTTTCGGGAATTACATAGATTCCCTTGAAATTGTTTCAAACGCTTCGAAATTACGTAACTCAATATTTATCCCCATAATTCTTGATTACAACTCAGGGCTGCACGCAGGAATAACAACCAGTAGAAAGATACCTACTATTTATGATATAGTTCAAAACAAAATTTCAGACGGTAAACTGTATTTATCAAAATCATTATCTTCTTACAAAAATATTTCCGCATCTGTATTTGACTTAAGCGGAAAAAAGGTATATACTGTGAAAAGTTTTAAAAGTGGATATGTTAACTTAAATAGATTGGGAAACGGAATATACTTTATCAGATTGAACGTCAATGGTAGATCCTATACAGACAAGATTGTCAAGATTCAGTGAGAGAATGAGAGTTATTTCTCTCATTCTCTTTTTTTGTATTCCATCATTTCTGCTCGCTGATGTCAATATAAATATTCCTAACTATAAATATTTGGAATCACATTATCCCGAAATAGATGAATCCCCCTCATTGCAATTTTTCGTACCGGGTACGGAAAACATTTCCGCTGTTAAATACCTGTTTTCCGAACCTGAAATTCACATATCCGGAATGCAAGGGAACAGATTCTATCATAAATATAGGCTTCATTACGGGAATCGTCTGACATTTAACCGAATCGGAAAATACAGAGGTGTACCGATCTCTTCCGTTATAGTAAAGCCTACCGTATTAGAAAAGGATACCTTTGTTTTATACAGGAAACTATCCCTGAAAGACATTGATTATACGCTTCGGAACGCAAATTCCGGAGGATATTTATCATCGTTTTTCCCCTATTTATCAAACGTAAAAGTCGTTAAAGACACTTCTTATTCCTGGGAAAAGCCGAATGATTTACCAATTGAAGGGGACTCAAAGGTCGATTACGTTATAGTAACCGACAGCTCTTTCATCCCCTATTTTAATGAATACGAAGATTTCTGGTGGCTAATGGGGCTCAGAACAAGAGCAGTAAGCATACAATCTATTGTTTCCCATTATGACGGAATATCGTTACAAAACAAAATAAGAAGATTCTTACAGGATGCAGTGAAATTCTGGGACGTCAGATATGTTATGCTGGCAGGGGACAACAA
>WFRF01000014.1 GCA_015486655.1 Caldifarciminota bacterium
ACACTTCCCAAAGTTGACTTAACCGAAGTTAGAGGGATGGAAGGTGTAAGAGAGGCGGAAGTCGCGATTCCGGGATTGCCGTTTCCCGTAAAAGTAGCAGTGGCACACGGTCTCGGTAATGCCAGAAAAATCCTTGACAAGGTGGTGGAACAGAAGGAAAAAGACGGTAAATCGGAATATCATTTTATAGAAATCATGGCTTGCCCCGGAGGTTGTGTAGGCGGAGGCGGGCAACCTTACGGTTCTACATTAGCTGTAAGAGAAAAAAGAGCCGAAGGATTGTACAGAGAGGATGCAGAAATGCTTGAACACAGAAAATCTCATGAAAACGAACAGGTTAAGGAGCTGTATAAAGAGTTTTTAGGCAAGCCTTACAGTGAAAAATCGCATCACTTACTGCATACAAGTTATGTTAAAAGAAATAAATATTAGAAGGTAATATGAAATTTGTACTTGAGGTAAGGGGTAACCTGAAGCCGAGAGTCTCCAAAATCAATAATAAAACTCTAAGCCTTACAGAGGCTTGGAGTTTTATTATTAGAGGTGAAAAATGCATAAGAGAATAGGGTACATTGGAATTATTGTGTTAAACAAAGAGAGCGTCCGCAATGTAAATACCGTTTTATCCGATCATGCTGATATAATAATAGGCAGAATGGGTATCCCGCACGGTAATAATAATGTAGGCATAATAACAATTATCGTTAACGGTACAACGGATGAAATCGGTGCCCTGACGGGTAAATTGGGGATGATAGAAGGTATAAGCGTAAAATCGGCAATGAGTAAGCTTTATGGGAAATAGAAGAAGAATCGAAAAAGATATTCTGGGAAAAATTGAAATAGCCGGTGAATCATATTGGGGGATTCATACGGAAAGAGCCCTTAGAAATTTTGATGTAAGCGGAATCCCTGTAGACAAAGAAGTCATACACGCTTTTGCAATGGTGAAAAAGGCATGTGCAACAGCCAATAATGAGCTTGGTTATCTTGAGGATCATAAGTTTAATGCTATTGCTCAAGCATGCAATGAAATAATTGCAGGGGAGTTTGATGACCAGTTTCCTCTTGATGCCTTACAGGGAGGAGCGGGGACATCAATTAACATGAATATCAATGAAGTAATAGCTAACAGAGCTCTTGAGATAATTGGGAAAGAAAAGGGAAATTACGAATGTATAAATCCCCTGAACGATGTAAATATGCATCAGTCCACAAACGACACGTTCCCTACGGCGATAAAGATAGCCGCAATATATAATATCAGGAAACTGAGCAGTGCCATTGAGGAACTTCAAGGGGCATTTCAAAGAAAAGAAAAAGAATTTGCAGATATTGTAGCAATAGGGAGAACGGAGTTACAAAATGCCGTTCCGCTTACATTGGGGATGGTTTTCTCATCCTATTCCGAAGCAATTGCCAGGGACAGATGGAGAACATTTAAATGTGAAGAGAGATTAAGGGTGGTAAATATAGGCGGAACAGCTGTTGGAACCGGTTTGGCTGCCCCCAGAGATTATATATTCCTTGTTAACGATAAAATAAGAGAAATTACGGGACTTGGTATTTCAAGAGGAGAAAATATTGTCGGGGAAACAGCTAATGCAGACTCTTTTGTCGAAGTCTCAGGAATTTTAAGAACCCATGCCATGAATTTAATTAAAATATGTAACGATCTAAGAATGCTAAATTATATGGAGGAGATTATTCTCCCGCCGGTGCAGGCAGGTTCATCCATAATGCCAGGAAAGGTGAACCCTGTTATGTGTGAATTGGCAATTCAATGCGGAACGAAGGTTCTTGCAAATGATTATATGGTAACGGAGACAGCGGGAAGAGGTAGTTTTCAAATTAATGAATTTCTTCCTTTGCTTTCACTTGCTTTAATGGAATCCGTTAATATAATGAAAAATCTTGATATTAAACTGTCGGAATATATAAGGAACATTAAAGCTGACAGAACGAAATGCATGGAACATTTCAATGAATCTCCAGAAATAATAACAGCTTTTTTGCCTCTGATGGGTTATGTGAAAGCTTCGGAACTTGTAGAAGAATTTAAGAATTCGAAATATAAAAGCATAAGGAAATTTCTTGAGGAAAAACTCGGCAAGAAGATTGTAGATGAATATCTGTCTCCTTACAAATTAAGCGCCCTGGGGTACAGGAGGAAGAAGAATGAATAGAACACCGAGAAGCAACAGGCTGCATATCGGTTTGTTCGGAAGAACCAATGTAGGTAAATCAAGTTTTCTCAACCTTATTGCCGGTCAGGACATCTCAATCATTTCACCGGTTTCGGGAACAACGACGGATGTCGTTGAGAAAAACATCGAATTATTACCAATCGGACCTGTAGTCATTCTCGATACGGCAGGTTTGGATGATGACTCAGTTTTATCCCGAAAGAGGATAGAAAAAACAAAGAAAATATTAAAACGCTCAGATGTAATTGTCATTATTACCGAACCCAATATATGGGAAAACTTTGAAGAGGAAATATTCAGTAAAGCTAAAGAGGAAGATGCTCCCGTAATTATTGTTGTAAACAAGATTGATATTACAACCCCGAAAGAGAGTTTCATAAAATATTTGAGAAAAATAAACGAAAATAAAGTGATATTAATGTCGTGTATAAATTATGATAATACTGATAATTATAAAGTAGAATTTAAACAATTACTTCAGAATTCATTGCCATCTGATTTTATAAAACCGCCACCCCTTGCAGGCGATTTGGTAAAACCCGGAGGTATGGCAATTCTGGTGGTACCCATTGATTTGCAGGCGCCGAAAGGAAGATTAATACTGCCACAAGTCCAGACAATAAGGGACATTCTTGATAATGACGGAGC
>WFRF01000015.1 GCA_015486655.1 Caldifarciminota bacterium
TCAATGCTCACATTGAATTGTCGAACATTTATTATAAAAGAGGTAAATTTTCCGAAGCAAAAGAGCATTTAAGTATGATTATTCAATTAAACGGAGAGGAATTTGATTCCCTCTTCAAATTGGGCAATATCTATTTTAAAGAAAGAGATTTTGAGAATGCATTGAGAAACTGGGAGAAGGCTCTTATCTTTGACCCGAACAATACAACTCTTAGAAAAAATATAAGACTTCTGAAAAATCAGTTAAAGGCTAAGTAATATGATGCTATTTGATTACGATGGTATAGATAAATTAATAGAGAACATAAAGTTTAATACAGGATATGATTTTTCCGAATATAAGGAAAAACCTTTTAAAAGGCGGGTAAGGGTTATTTTACGAAAATATAAATGCACCAGCGTGAAAGAACTTATAAAGAATCTGAACAATAACAGAGAAGAATATCAGAAAATAATAAAAATCATTACAATAAATGTTACCGAATTTTTCCGAAATAAGGAGGTTTTCGATCAATTTGAATCGATATTGGAATCCGATATCAAAGAAGGTTATACATATTCCGTCTTAAGTGCCGGGTGTGCAACGGGAGAGGAACCGTATTCAATTGCTTTTCTTTTTGAAAATCTAAAAAGAAACAACTATTTGAAATATAAAATAGATGCCATTGATATTGACCGAGGTGCTCTGGACACGGCAATAAAAGGGAAATACCCTTTGGAGGAGCTGAAAACGATTCCCGAGAAGTTCAGGGAATACATCACCATTGGGGAATCGTCTTTTACCGTTAAGGAGTCCGTCAAATCAAATATCAACTTTAAAATAGAGAACCTTTACGTAAACGATGCGATTTCCGATTCCACTTACGATTTTATATTCTGCAGAAATGTTTTCATATATTTCAGGAGAGACTTACAGTTAAAGATATTAAATAACTTTTACAATTCTCTTAAATTGGGGGGCTACCTCGTACTGGGTAAAGTCGAAACGTTATCTAACGCTTTTAAAGACAAATTTGAAATGATAGATTTGAGAAACAGGATTTACAGAAAATTATGAAAAAAGTAGTACATATAGCCGATTATAAGATCTCTCATAATCCTAATATCCTTTTGACAAACGGGCTCGGTTCGTGTATTGCAGTTGCGCTTTACGATAAAAAGAAAAAATTGGGCGGACTTCTGCACTTCCTGTTGCCTGATTCTTCGCTTAGCGTAGATGTTTCAAATCCGGCTAAATTTGCTGACATGGGAATAGATCAAATTGTATTTGAGATGATTGAACTCGGCGCGGATATCAAACATTTAAAAGCAAAAATAGTGGGCGGTGCGAATATGTTCAGTCAAATCAGACGGAAAAATTATACGCCAATCGGCTCCCGTAACATAGAAGCTGCCAAAGTAAATCTGGATAGACACGGGATACCTATTATAGGAGAAGATACCGGCGCCGATTACGGTAGAAGCGTGGAGTTTTATCTGGACAGCGGATTGGTAATCGTAAAATCATTTAAGATGGGGGTAGTTGAGTTGTGAATCATAAAATCAGAGTACTTGTCGTAGATGATTCGATATTTATGAGGAAATTAATCTCCGATATGCTGAGTAAATATGACGACATAGAAGTGGTAGCCAAAGCTAAGAACGGTGAGGAAGCCGTTTCCGTTATTAATGACATTCCCATTGATGTCATAACCATGGACATAGAGATGCCTATAATGGACGGGATTACTGCCATAAGTAAAATTATGGACGTAAAACCTACCCCTATTATAATCCTAAGTGCTTATGCAGAGAGCGGAGCGGGTCCCACGATTGAAGCTCTGCAAATGGGAGCTGTTGATTTCATACGCAAACCGTCGGGGCCTATTTCTTTTGACATAGATAAAATTCAATCCGAACTTGTAGAAAAAATCAAAAATGCCGTAAAAATAGACGTTCTTTCTCAAAGCAAAAAGAAACTAATCTTTGAGAAAAAACGTTACGATGTAAGCAAACTCAATCAAAATCTGGCGATAGTCATAGGAGCATCCACAGGAGGTCCCAAAGCATTAACATTGGTTTTAAAAGAATTTCCATACAAATTCCCTGCTCCCATACTCGTTGTTCAACACATGCCGGAAGGATTCACCTCTCAATTTGCCGAACATTTGAACCGGGATTGCAAAATTGATGTAAAAGAAGCGGAAGACGGTGTTTTAATCCGCAGAGGAACAGCCTATATTGCAAAAGCCGGTTACCACATGATGATTGAGTCCATAGATGAGGATAAAAACCTGATACGGTTGGTAAAAGGGAAAAAGATTAACAGTGTTATGCCATCTTGCGAACCGCTCTTCGATTCCGCGGCAAAAATATATAAGAACAATCTGATCGGCATTCTGCTGACAGGTATGGGGAGAGACGGGTCCAAAGGAATTAAAACCATCAAGAAAATGGGCGGATTAACCATAGCTGAATCGAAGGATACGGCTATGATTTTCGGTATGCCAAAAGCAGCTATTGAAACGGGAGCGGTGGATTTCGTAAAACCTTTAAATGAGATACCTGATTTAGTCATAAACATAATGGCAAGAGAGAGGTGACCTATGGATATCTACATAAAGCGGTTAAAAACCAGACTCGCCATGATGGAATCAAAAGCCTTAAAGGCATCAAATCCAAAAGAAAAGGAACTGATAAAAAGAAACCTTATGAAGATCTATGAGGAAATAAAAGAGATAAGAAAAGATCTTGATGAAGTTGAAGCCAAATTAAAGAAAATTACAAACAGTATTAAACCCAGGGATACGGAAAGCAATCCGCAGAATGTTAAATCGTTTGTCCAGGCAATGAAGGTTTCTCCCGTAAACGTGCTCACAATGCTTGATGAGGGATGGAACAATATCATTAAGGAAAATTACGATAAAGCAATACAAACACTTAAAAAAACTGTGGAATTGGCACCTGATGAAATTGAAGCCATGAATCTTCTAAGTTGGGCATTGATGAAAAAAGGACTTCTTGACGATGCCATGATAATAGCTCAAAAGGTAATTATGAAAATACCCGATGATCCCATAGCCCATACAAATATGGGATATATTATGTACAAGAAAAAGAATTACGGTGAGGCAATAGAGGATCTTTCAAAGGTTATACGCCAGAAAAAAAACAAAAAAGCCGTAATCTACTCCACTTACTATCTGGGACTAATATATATGGACAGAGGAATGTATGACGATGCAATAGAGCATTTCAGAAAAACACTTGAAATGTCTCCGAATTTGTATGAAGCATATTACCATCTCGGACTAACATTTGAAATGATGGGGAATAAGGACCTGGCGATAAAATCCTGGAAAAAGTGTTTCTCATTGAACAAATACACAATATGGGCAAAAAAGAGCCAGGAAAAGTTAAAAGATTATAATATAGAAATTAATTGAAATGGGGTTACTTAAGCGATCTCTTTATATTGCTACAGGCAAAATTTTCCAAGCTATAACCACATTCACATATACTATAATACTATCCCGGCTTCTTTCCAAATTTAATTACGGCATATACCAACAATCCCTGCTTACCGCAAGAATAATCATTGCAATAATGACTTTCGGCATCCCCGTTGCGATTTTTTACTTCTTACCTCGGTTTGAAAGTGAAAATAGAGACAAATTCATTTCTACGACCATATTTTTGGCATTTATTTCTTCATTACTTGCCATTCTGTTAACGTACTTGGCATCCTTAAACAGCTCAATCCTGTATCATAATACGGAAATTACAAGCTATCTTATTCTATTTAGCATTTTTATTGCTGGCAGAATATTCTCTTCGATACTCGATCCGTTTTTAATTTCAAAGCATCGCGAGAACTATGTAATGTACTATTACTCATTTTTTAACTTAATCGAATTGATTTTTATTATTCTATTCTATCGTTTTTCATATAGTTTCAAATCGATTTTTTTGTTTTTTGCATTAATAGGTATTGCTCAAACCTTTACGACATTTCTTCTCATACGCTTTATATACCGCTTAAAATTATTCACATTCGATTTCAAAATATTTAAGAGGGTTATCTCTTATTCTCACCCTATTGCCATTAACAGTATACTCGGTATTCTGTCAAGCAATCTTGATAAAATAATCATTTCGGGATTTCTAGGGGCAACATACTATGCAATATACATAAACGGCTCTTATCAAATTCCTCTTCTGGCAATATTTATATCAAGCGTTGTAGCCGTAATTGCACCCGATATAACTTCCCTCCACTACCAAAAGGAGAACGTTCGTCTTATATCGATAATACGTAAGTCCATCGATAAAACATCCATGCTTGTTTTACCCCTCTTCTTATTCTTTCTCATTACTTCAAAGGAATTTATTCTCACCCTCTATTCCGATAAATTCTATGCAAGTATTGCCATATTTCGAATTACTCTTTTCATACTTCCGTTTCGTTTGACAAATTACGGGAATATTTTAAATCTCCTGGGAAAAACGAAAACCGTTCTTTATATCAGTTTGATAGAACTGATTCTAAACGGAGCTTTATCCGTGACTCTACTTCATTTTATGGGCATATACGGTCCCGCCGTTTCCTTTCTTGCCACAACGATTTTGCAAATTGCCGTCCTCATTTATTTTATAGTAAAAACCATCGGCACAAACATCTCCGCTTTATTTCCCGTAAATAATATGGTAAGCTACTTTTTAATTGCAATTTTGTCATCCATACCGCTTTTCATTTTAAAATTAAAATTTTCGGGATTGCAATTACTGATAATGGAAACTGCTGTTTTCTCAGCTGTTTTTATGATATTATATTTAATATGGAGGAGGATTTTTGAGCAATATTGACAAATTCAGAGAACGAATGGGCAACAGCAATATTTATTTCTCCGGAGAAATAGAGCTTGCTCTGCGGAAATACGGCTTTAAAACAGAAACCGTTCCCATATATTATAAGGATACCCCCATAGGATTAAGAACAAACTATTACAGGCGATTTAAGATCTCTTCCCCGCCTTTTCTGTTCCCTTTTTACGGTATATATATTGACAATGCATTTGTATCCAAACATCCGGAGAGAGCTTTTTCCGTCCTTAAATCGGTAACAAAAAACCAGAAAAGACAATTCCTGTTTTCCCTATTCTCACTCCCCCCCGAAATAAAAGATATAAGGGCATTCAAGGAAAACGGGTGGAAGGAAACGGTAAAATACACTTACAGAGTATTAAAAGGAAATGCGATATTGAAATCGACAAAAACGAGAAAGATAAAAAACATTGACAGAGACAATTTCAACATATCTGAAGCTCAAAATGCCGACAATCTTTACTCGCTTATTAAATCCGTAAATGATTCAAAGAAGAGAATCACGCCTTATAAACGGGAATATCTGAATTTAATTTTTGAGAACCTCCTTACAAAGCAGAGAACCATTTATGAAATTAAAGATAAAGATGGAGGTTGCCTGGCTTCGGCATTTATATTGAGAGACAACAATTGCAGTTATCTTTTTGCCAATGCAATTCATGAAAATATTAAAGAAACAAACCTAAATTTGTTTTTCTTAAAACAGGTAATTGAAAAGGAATTAGAGATTAATGATTGTTTCGATTTACAGGGGGCAAATACTCCCTCAATAGTTAGATTTAAAGAAAATTTCAATGCCGTTTTAATCCCCTATTTTCATATTAAAACGGGATTGGATTTAACCAATTTAATAAAAGTAAAGGGGGAAATAAGGAAATGGTTAATCCATTAAAAGAACTTCTCTATCTGTCCGGCTTGCAATCTCTGGTTAATGCCAAGGATATAGAACTGGGTTATAATATTGACGGTAAGAAAAAATTTAACATTATTTTTGAACATTCAAATTCAAAAAGAAATGTAAATCTGGAAAACAGTAACATTGAAGTTTTCTCCTCTTCCCCATCACTTTTCCAAGCAACCAATAATACACTTATGTTTTTTGACCTCCCAAAAACAATTGAAGAGTATTTAAGCGGATCTCTGTATAACCCTGACGTGCCGTCCGTCGACCTTATAGCTCGTTTCTTCAGAAATACCGTTACCTCTTTTCTGTCCGGTTTCGGAATTCAACTTCCTGTTATTTACCCTCTTCCCCAAAACAAACCGCTTCTTTTTCTGTCACATGATGTTGATTTACTCCGTTATTCAAAAAAATATGACCTCTTCCGATTTGGTAAACTGAAACGGCTGTCTGACTATTTTGCCCTTTTTAATCTCAAATACGACAGATATTGGAATATTGATCGGATAATAAATTGGGAAAGAGAAAATAAACTTAAGAGTACATTCTTTTTCATAACGGCTAAAAGAGACAAGCATGCAAAAAGATACTCTTTAAGAGAGGCCACTTCCACAATTAAGCTCCTACAGCATAACGGATATGAAATAGGTCTACACCTGCCCGATTTTGACAAAATAAACGGTAAAGTTGTTAAAAGAGAATACGGAAAACTGACCCGTTACGCGGATATTACGGGAATGCGAAAACATTATCTTGCCGAAAACTTTTACGATTATATAGAATCCATCCAAAATTCACCTGTTAAATATGATTCAAGTGCCGGGTATAGGGATAGGATAGGATTTAAGATAGGAACATCTTATCCCGTATGGTACGGTGATATTCTTGAGATTCCCCTTTTCTTAATGGATTCCGCTTACATAAACTCGAAACAAAAGAATCAAAAGAATCTTTTTGACTTTTTCCATTCGACAGGCGGAATCTGCTCCATACTGTTTCACAATCATATTCTCGCTCCGGAACACGCCAAGTGGTGGAATAATATCAGAGAGTTAACGGAAAACCTGCACTATCGAATTAACAATTCAATGACCGGAAAAGAAATTTACAGGTGGAGAAAACAGATAGATTCACTTTCGGTTTCTCTTATAAATCGGAAAGTAATCATAAATACAAATAAAAGTTACAGTGATTTCCCAATTACCGTAGAATATAAAAACAGAAAATTCAATTTTTATGCAATGGAGGTAAAAAATGAAAAGGTTATTAATTAGTGTCATAATCATTGTCATTTTCTCTTCCTGTTCATTACTGCAAACAATACAGACGGTTCAAAAACCTGAAATCAACCTTAAAAGTGTTTCCATAGGCGCAATTGGA
>WFRF01000016.1 GCA_015486655.1 Caldifarciminota bacterium
TAAGTGCAGATTTTTCCATTTTTGCCAGAGGACATAAAATAGGTTCATATAAAATTTTCAATGAGAAAAACAGGTATTACACCATTTCCAATCTCTCATTCAATATACTCGGTTATAATAAAAGCATAACCGACAGTTGCTATTCAATTCTCAATACCGATTATTCGTTTAAATACCTGGATTACATACATTATGAAAACGGGAAAAGGAGAGAGATTTTTGCAAAAAGAGAGAAAAACAAACTAATCTTTGGCGGTGATTTCAATGAAACGCTTTACGTGGCAAACAAGAGGGTGTTTACGGATATAGGCATTGAAAAGATTTTACCCGAACTTAAACTTCCCGATTCGATAAATCTTATTTCCAGCGGCATGTGGCGGATAAAAAAAGTTTACTGTTTCAAAAAAACGGATACTATAGTTGTAAAAAGCGATAATGCTCTGTTTAAATATGTTTATAAAGAGGGAAAATTCCGTTATATGACAGGTCCCGGAGAATTGTTTATCGGAAACAGAAAGGGAGCTGTTTTTAAAAAAGATATTCTCAACAGTTACAGAATAAAGGCGGAAGGGGTAAAGATTAGGCAGAGGAAAAGATATGAAAAAATTGTTTTCAAAGCGCCGAAAGACTATAAATTTCCCGAAATCAAAGGGTTCCAACACTATGAAAAGGGAGAATTTATTGTCAATCCCACGGTATGCAAAGATATTAAAAGCAGGAAAACTTTTCTTAAATCTACGGAGTACTATGATTTTAATAACCCGGTGTTTGTAAATGTAATAGAAAAATTAAAAAATATGACTCCTTTGATGATGGCAAGATATGTCCGTGATATTATGAGGCCTGCCCCCAACATGTATCCGGAGAAGGGATCGGAAATATTTAAAAAGAGAAAAGGCGATTGCAGTGAGTATGCCACGTTGCTTACGACAATTCTAAGAGGAGAAGGATACCCTGCCTATAATGTTTACGGACTGGTCTATATGAACGGTTACTATTACTATCATGCGTGGGTGCGATATTATAGCAGAGGGTGGAAATACCTGGATCCCACAGCAGGAGATTACTGTGATGCAAAATATATTGTACTGCAGGAGGACAGAGATGGAGGATTTTCCAAGGATATAAATTTTATGTCGGACAGATCGTTAAAAATAATCGATGTGAGGTAATATATGGTTAATAAAAAGAGACTTGTAGATGAATTTATTGAACTGGTTCGGATAGACAGTGAGTCGTTAAATGAAAAGAATATTGCAGATGAACTTGAGAAAAAATTAAAAGCTCTCGGACTGGATGTCTGGCGTGATAATGCCGGCGAAAAATTCGGCGGGAATGCCGGGAATGTAATGGGGCGATTAAAAGGAAATACCAATGGAGAAGCACTGCTTTTTGCCGCTCATATGGATACGGTAAAACCGGGCAACGGAGTAAAACCCGTAGTGGAAAACGATATCATTAAAAGTGACGGTACGACTGTTCTCGGCGGTGATGACAAGAGTGGTATAGTCGCAATTCTCGAAGCAATCAGGGTAATAGAGGAAAACAATATAAAACACGGGGATATTGAGGTTCTGTTTACATTCGGAGAAGAAATAGGATTGTTGGGAGCAAAAACGGTTGATACAAGTAAATTCAGAGCCAAGCAAGGATTTGCTCTTGACAGCGAGGATGTATCGTATATCGTATATAAAGCTCCGGCTCAAAACAGTATTGAATTTGAAATATTCGGGAAGGAATCGCATGCTGGCGTAGCGCCGGAAAAAGGTATCAGTGCCATAGAAATTGCCGCTGATGCTATAAATCGTATGAAACTCGGCAGAATTGATGCTGAAACAACGGCAAATATAGGCGTAATAGAAGGAGGACGCGCCACAAATATTGTAACGGGATATGTTAAGATGAAGGGAGAGGCGAGAAGCCACAACCTCGACAAGTTGGAGAGACAGACGAGAAGCATGATAGAGGCTGTGTGGGATGCCGTGGAACGCTCCAAGAGATATTCCGGCGGTGAATTAATGATAGCACGCTCAAAAGAAACGGTTTCCAGAGAGTATGACAGGATTTCCGTGGATAAAAACGAACTGTCTGCCCGTCTTGCATATAGGGCAGTAAATGAAGTGGGATTAAAGGCACAATTCGTTGAAATGGGGGGAGGCAGTGATGCCAACATATTAAACGGGAAGGGGATTAAAATGGTTATTCTCGGGACAGGAATGAGTAATGTCCATACAAAAGAAGAATATATAAAAATAGATGATATGGTAAATATAACAGAGGTTGTTTTAAACATAATTAAATTTGCCTATGCGTGATATTTGGTCCTACCTGCGTAAGTACAAAAAAATGATTATTCTCGGCATAATTACTTTGATAATTGCCGACATATTTCAGATTGCCATACCGTGGTTTATGAAGAATGCAATTGATGCCATTAAACTTAAAAACGGTTTGCATATTTTAATGAAATACAGTGTTTTTATGATACTTGCGGCTCTTTTTAAAATCTATTTCAGCTATCATTTGAGGAGCACATTCAGGAAAGTTTCCGTTCTCGTGGAATTTGACATTAAAAACAAACTTATGAAAAAATATCTGTCCATGCCCCCCTCGTTTTTTAACAATCATAGTATAGGTGACCTTATGGCTCACTCCACTAATGATGTAAGAGCCGTAAGAATGTTGTGCGGTATGGCAATACTTGCCCTCCTGGACACGGTGTTGGTACTTATATTCGCTCTGTCGCTTATGATAAAGGTCAATGTGAGGTTGACGCTTCTCGGTATGATTCCTCTTCCGTTTCTTGCTGGAGTAATGGTTTATTTCGGCAAAAACATACATAAGCGGTTTACCGAAGTTCAGGAGAATTTTTCAAAACTCACCGCCAAGGTGGAAGAAACTTTAAGCGGAATAAAAATAATTAAAAGTTATGTGAAAGAGGAGGAACAGAGGGAACTTTTCATGGAGGCAAACAAGGATTACCTGAGCAGGAACATGGCTCTTGTACGGATTTGGGGTGTTATGTTTCCGCTTATTTCATTTATTGCGGGCCTTTCGCTTCTCATAGTTCTTTTCTTCGGTGCAAGGTTTATAATTCAGGGCAGACTGTCTTTGGGAGAATATGTCGCTTTCAGCCAGTACCTTATAATGTTTATATGGCCCATGATGGCTGTGGGTTGGGTGGTAAATTTGTACAAGAGGGGAACCGCTTCACTTGACAGGATAAACAAAATATTGAATACGAAAACGGAAATAGTAGAAA
>WFRF01000017.1 GCA_015486655.1 Caldifarciminota bacterium
GGAATATTGAGACCGTGAGAATAGGTTTTTACAACCTCAATATACTGAGGATTTACCGTTTCGCTGATTATGATGTTATGTTTACCGTTTATAACTCTTGCCATATGTGCGGCTTCAGCCATTGCAGTTGCACCGTCATACATTGAGTCGTTAGTCACTTCCATGCCTGTAAGTCTGTTTATCAATGTCTGGTATTCATACATTACGATTAACGTACCTTGGCTGACTTCCGCCTGATAAGGCGTATATGCGGTATAGAATTCGGATCTTGAAGCAATTTGGTCAACTGCTGCGGGGACATAGTGGTCGTAGATACCGGCACCGATAAAAGATATATTATCATCGGTATTTCTGTTTTTAGCCGCAGTTTTGTAAAGATGTTTCCAGACCTCGGGCTCGCTGAGAGCTTTTCCGATATTGAATTTATTTCCCGTTCTTAAATCTTTTGGAATGGAGTCGAGAAGTTCCTCAAAGTTTTCAACTCCGATCTTTTGAAGCATCTCTTTTATATCGTTTTCATTATTCTGAATGAATGGCATATTAATGTTCCTCTTGAACGAATTTTTCATATTCATCCGCTGACATCAATGATTCAGCTTCGGCAGGATTACTCATTTTAATTTTAATAATCCAACCCTCACCGTAGGGATCACTGTTGATGGTTTCGGGAGCATCAGTGAGACTGGTATTAACTTCCGTGATTTCACCGCTGACGGCTGCGACCAGATCGGAAACGGCTTTTACGGCTTCAATGGTGCCGAATGCCTTTCCGGCTTCTACTTTTGTACCCACTTCGGGTAATTCCAGATAAACAATGTCGGATAATTCCGCTTGTGCAAAATCGGAAATTCCTTCTGTTGCAATTTCGCCTTCGACCTTTATCCACTCGTGAGATTTTGTATATTTGAGTTCTTCAGGAAAATTCATATCTCCTCCTATTTATGTGTTCCGTGTTTATAAAAAGGCGCTTCCACAACTTTTGCTTTGAGTAAACGACCTCTTGCATCTATAAAAAATTCCGAATCGAGTTTTGAAAATTCGGGTTTAACGTATCCGCAACCTATTCCTTTTTCCACCATAGGTGACAGAGTTCCGCTTGTCACCTTACCTATTACATTTCCATCCTTATCTTTAATGTCGTATCCATGTCTCGGAATGCCTTTATCTACAAGTTCGAATGGTGTAAGCTTGCGTGTTAAACCTTCTAATTTTTGTTTTATTATCACATCTCTTCCGTTAAAATCGGTTTTGTTAAGCCTGGTGATCCACATTAGATCTCCTTCTGCAGGCGTTGTGGTTCCGTCTATGTCGTTACCGTATAGCCTGTAGTACATCTCCAATCTCAAAGTATCTCTTGCTCCGAGAGCAATCGGTTCAATGTTGAATTCTTTTCCGGCATCAAAGACGGCATCCCACATTTCGTTTGCATATTTCTTATCAAAGTAAACCTCGAATCCGTCTTCTCCTGTATATCCCGTTCTTGATATTACGGAGTCAATATTTGCCACTTTGCCTTCTCTTGCCCAATAGAATTTAATTTTAGAAAGATCAATATCGGTTAGTTTCTGCATAACTTTTTCGGCATCGGGTCCCTGAATCGCCAATTGAGCAATATCGTCGCTTATGTTTTTTACCGTGACATTTTCTTTGACATTGTACTTAATCCATTTGAAATCCTTATCCGTGTTGGAAGCATTGACTACGAGAAGGTATCTCTTCTTCAATCTGTAAACTAAGAGATCATCGACAATTCCACCGTCTTTATAACACATGGCAGAGTACTGCACCTGGTTCAAAGACAGTTTTGACGGATCATTTACGGTTATACGACTGATGAATTTCAATGCATCAGGTCCGGTTACCTCTATTTCACCCATATGAGACACATCAAAAACGCCCACTGTTGCTCTTACTCGTTTTGTTTCTTCTATGACACTCTTATATTGTGTCGGCATTAAAAAGCCGCCAAAGTTCACTATATGCCCTCCAAGAGCGACATGCTTATCATAATATGGAGTTTTTTTTGCCATATTACCTCCTTCTTAACGCCCTATAATACGACTTTATTTTTAAAATGTCAAGAAAACTCTTTTGAGAAAAAGTAGATAGGTATAGACATATTAACCAATGAATGGGAGTGAAGAGATTACTTCGCAATTAAGAAGTGAGAAGTAAGAAGTGACGAGAGTCCGTATGGTTCTACAAACACCCCCCTGCTCCGCAGTACCCCTCTGTAGAGGGGAATTTAATAATGTAGCCTTGAATCAAATTCAAGGCATTAATGAGATTCTGAAACGAGTTCAGAATGACAGATCTGAGAGTTGAGAAATAAGAAAATATGAGATAATCAATTATTCATTTAACCTCTTAGGCCCTACTTCTCACTTCCCTTTTTACATTTCTTAGTTCTAACTTCTTACTTCCTACTTCCTACTTATATTTGAACACCCTGTCTTGACATTTGTCAGTCCACCTATTTATATATGTGAATTTACCTCTGAAACCACTCAGTCCGGAAAAACCGGACAGCTCCCCTTAAAGTGGAGCAGCTTTTTAGCAAAGAAAGTCCGTATGGCTCTATGAACACCCCCTGCTACGCAGTACTCCTCTGTAGAGGGGAATTCATTTATAAGTAAGAACTAAGAAGTAAGAACTAAGAAGTGGGAAGTAAGAAGTAATAGGTAATTAGATTCAGGATCAAGTCCGGAATGACAGATTATAAACAATCACATTTACGGTCTTCTCATGCTATATCTCTATCAATTTCAATTTACGAAACTGGTAAATATGTCTATACCACTTACCGCTCTTTTGAAAAATGGGAGAGAAAAAAACAGCTTTTTATTAATAGATTTTAAAAAGATAAATTCATGATTAAAAGGTTATGCTTGTGTTACTTGTAAGGAGATCATCGGTAATTTCCGTTCCGTCTTTTTCCTTGTATCGGTCACTCAGATAAAATTTGATTTCCGAAAGAAACTTACTTTCGTAATCCATGGCTGTTGCAAAAGTTGTGTAAAAATCGGTTAA
>WFRF01000018.1 GCA_015486655.1 Caldifarciminota bacterium
GTGGCAAAAATCATGTCCGCCCATAATATATCCTCCCTACTTAAAGGCTTGGATGGATGATGCGTTACATCAACGCCTATTGATTTTGCAACATCTATGGCTTCTTTCGTGGGAAAAACTCCTTCCTTTGCCCTGACACCTGCGGATCTAACATCAAAACCGCTGTACATTTTGAAATACATCTCGGCAATCGGACTCCTTACAATATTGGCATAGCATACAAACAAGATTCTCGGTGTATTTTTTGTTGTGATTTCAATATTATAATCCATAAAATCCCCTATTTTATAAGGACCTCTTCTCAACAACTCAATCTTATCATCTATTTTTATTATGGTTGAAGGTGTCCCCCCACCGGGCACTCCTTTCAAATATACGGATATTTTCTTACCGAAAACCCTTTTTATATCATCTATACTGTCAATAATTCCCTCGCCTGATATATTTGCACTTGTAGAAATGAGGGGAAAATCAATTCTCTCAAGTATTTTCTCCGTTAAACCGTGCTTGGGAATCCTGAACCCCACTGTCCCATCATTCGAAATCAAATAATCCGGTAAATTTTTCCCTTTTAAAATTATCGTAAGCGGTCCGGGCATCATATTTTTTATAATGTCTCTGACATTATCATTAATATATGCATATTTCTCAATTTCTTCTCTGTTTTTTACAAAAAGAGTGTATTTTTTCTCTATGCTTCTGTTTTTTATCTCGTTTAATCTTCTATACGTCTTCTCATCGAGAGCATTCCCGACAATTCCATATACCGTTTCCGTGGGGACAACGATAAGTTCCCCTTTTCCCAGCGACTTAACAGCCCTTGATATATTAAAACTTTCCAACAGGGTCAAGTATAATCACCAAACCCCTCTCTATACATCTCGAGGATTTTGTAATATTTTTTGTCTCTGACAGCAAGGATTTGCATGGCATATAAAACGGCGTTTTTGGCTCCGCTTTTCCCTACCCCCATTGTTGCAACGGGTATTCCGGGAGGCATTTGAACAATGCTGAAAAGAGCGTCAATACCCCCCAGGGGAGAACTGGCTACCGGCACACCTATAACCGGAATCAGTGTTTTACTGGCAATGACTCCCGGCAAATGAGCAGCATACCCGGCAACGGCAATTATAACCTTAAAATCGTCTCTCTCGGCATCTTTTATTATTTTTTCCAATTTTTTGGGGGTTCTGTGAGCAGATGCAATTTCAAGTTTATGGGGAATATTTTTTGATTTTAAAAATTCAATTGCGTCCTCTACTACCGGTAGGTCGCTTTTACTTCCCAATATTATCAATATTTCACTTTTCATACTTCAATCCTTTTCTCCCTATATCTGTTCTATAGTGCATATTTTCAAAAAATACATCATCTGTGATTTTATATGCATTTTCAATTGCTTCTTCTAACGAATCTCCTAAGCCAATGGCATTTAATACTCTTCCTCCGTTAGTGTAATATTTATCTCCATCCTTCTTTGTCCCGGCATGAAAAACCAATTTATCCTTCTTATCTCTATACGGCAATCCCTTTATCTCCTTTCCTTTTTCATATTGTTTGGGGTACCCTTCGCTTGCAAAAACAACACAACAAGCATATCTGTCACTAAACTCTATTGCTCTCTCTCCGAGCTCTCCTTCGGATGCACTGATTAACAAATCAAGCAAATCCGATTCCAAAAGAGGCATCAATGCTTGTGTTTCCGGGTCCCCGAATCGTGCATTGTATTCAACCACGTAGGGACCGTTCTCCGTTAACATCAACCCTACATACAGTATTCCTCTATATTCTATACCCTCCTTTTTAAAGCCATCAATAGTTTTATTTATAATATCAACCTTTATTTTTTCCAAAGTATCATCGTTGATCCCTTTATACGGAGAGTAAGCACCCATGCCCCCCGTATTCAATCCTTTGTCGCCATCAAACACCTGTTTGTGATCCTGGGAAGGTAAAAACAATCTGTAATCGGAACCGTCCAGAAGAACAAGTAAAGAGGCTTCTTCCCCTTCAAGGAAAGATTCCACAATTATTTTTGCCCCGGCATCCCCCAAAGTTTTTTTAAGCAACAGATCTTTAGCAATTTCAATGGCATCTTCGGTATACTTAATAACAAAACTGCCCTTCCCTGCGGAAAGTCCGTCTGCTTTAACAACAAATGGGGGTGACAGATGTGATATATACTTGTTTGCCGTTTCAAATCCGTTAAATTTTATATAATCTGCCGTAGGAATTCCGTATTTATTCATAAAATCTTTTGCGAAAACCTTGCTTGATTCGATTTGCGCTGCCTTTTTATTAGGGCCGAATATTTTTAGCCCGTTTTCATTAAATATGTCCACAATCCCGTTTGATAAGGGAACCTCAGGACCAACGATAGTAAATCCAATTTCTTTTTCTTTTGCAAATTCCATCAATTTGTCGATTTCATTCACGCCTATATTAACACAATCCGCCATGTCGCATATACCACCATTCCCGGGGGCGGCAAAGATTTTGTGTTTATTGTTATCTTTCAATAATTTCCATATGATTGAATATTCACGACCACCGCCGCCGATAACCAATATGTTCATACACCCTCCTCAAAAACCTTCTTTGCATATTCCAGGTATTCTTCCGGAATAAAAATCCTCACAAAAGACATTTCCCCGTGTTCCAAACCTGCAATTTTACCATACGCTTCCCCCTCTGTTTGAAACGGTATATCAAAGGAGCTCAGTTTGCTCTTTATTATGTCCGCCTCAATATTTCCAACAACTTCTTTGAAAATTACCCA
>WFRF01000019.1 GCA_015486655.1 Caldifarciminota bacterium
ACTCCCGCCTGATGCAGATTTTCCGCACTCTGCGTTTTTACCGTTCCTTGCGTTCCCACAGGCATAAATGCCGGAGTTTCGATTTTTACACCGTTTATTTCAAGCTCACCGAGACGAGCTCCCGTTTTCTTATCACTTTTAATAACACGAAAATTACTCATAATTAACCCTCATCTGTTCAGTATAAGCATAGAGTCCCCGTAACTGTAAAATCTGTACCGTTTTTCAACAGCTGTCCTGTATGCGTTAAGAATCGTTTCCTTCCCTCCCAGGGCACAAACAAGCATAACCAGCGTTGATCGGGGAAAATGGAAATTCGTTATGAGATTGTCTACTATTTTGAATTTATAGGGCGGGTAAATAAAAATGTCCGTTTCCCCCTCCCCTGGGAGCAGCACTCCTTCCTCAGTGGAAGATGATTCAAGAACCCTGACAGACGTCGTTCCTACGGCAAAGATCCGTCTTCCTTCTTTTTTTGCCCTGTTTATTATCTCTGCCGTTTCTTCAAATACCTTGTAGTACTCGGTATGCATTTTATGATCTTCGATTCTTTCCGTTTTAACGGGTCTGAAGGTCCCGATTCCAACATGCAACAACACATCCGTTGTAATCACCCCCATCTTCTGAATTTTTTTTATAAGTTCAGGAGTAAAATGCAAACTTGCCGTGGGAGCCGCACATGAGCCTTCAATTCTTGCAAAAACGGATTGATACCTCTCTCTGTCAATTTCTTCGCTTTCCCTCTTAAGGTAAGGAGGAATGGGTGGTTTACCGTATTTGTCAATTACATCGTAGAAAGATCCTCCGTCAATCATCTTAATTATCCTGAGCCCCTCGTCATTCCTGTCTATGATTTTCATCTTAACAGATTCAATTTCAAGAATCTCTCCCGTTTTAGCTTTTCTCCCGGGATTTACCATAGCCTCCACTGTATAGTCATCAATAAATTTACTTATAAGAATCTCAACTTTACCCCCTGTTTTCTCCTTCTTGGATATCAAACGAGCAGGTATGACTTTTGTAATATTGAAAACCAGCACATCCCCCTCGTGCAGATAATCGGTAATATCTCTGAAAATCCTATGCTCTATTCTATTATTCTTGGTATGTACCACCATAAGTTTCGATAAATCTCTCTCTTTAACGGGATATTTAGCTATGAGAGATTCATCAAAAGGATAATCAAAATCTGAAGTTTTCATCTATTTTAAGATAAAATTGGCAATAACCGTTAAGATTATCGAAATGACAATTGATGTTACAATGGGAATAATGACAGTGAAATCATTTTTTTTAATAATGATATCTCCCGGCATATGGAATTTTGGCAAAAATGTCAGAATTAATCCCACAATTAAAAAGAAGACACCTAACAAGAGCATGATTTTGCCCAATCCAATCAAAACATCTCCTCCTGTTTTTTATTATTTATGTTTTTTATTTTCAAATGTTCGTAAGCCAGTGCGGTAACCTCTCTCCCTCTCGGTGTTCTCTTTATGAACCCCTTCATCAAGAGGTACGGTTCGTATACGTCCTCTATTGTACTCTGTTCTTCCCCTATTGAAGCGGCTATTGTTTTTAGCCCCACGGGACCGCCGTTGTATTTTTTAATTATTGTAAGTAAAATTTCTCTATCAAGATCGTCTAATCCCTCTTTGTCGATTTTCAGTTTCTCAAGAGCATGAATCGCTATCTCATGATCGATTATCCCCTTCCCTTTGACAATGGCATAATCTCTGACTCTTTTTAATAATCTGTTTGCAATTCTCGGGGTTCCCCTTGACCTTTTGGCTATTTCAGCCAAACCATCGTCTTTATATTTTGCGTCCAATATCTTTGCAGATCTTCTGATTATTTCCAATATGTCTCTTTCGTTGTAAAAATTCAGACGCGAAGTGTATCCGAACCTCGAACGCATGGGGGAAGAGAGAAGCCCCGTTCTCGTTGTAGCTCCTATGAGGGTAAAAGGTTGTAATGGAATTCTCACCGATTTGGCTCCCGGACCGTTATCGATCATTATATCCAGTAAAAAATTTTCCATTGCAGGATATAGGTATTCTTCAACGGTTCTGTTCATCCTGTGAATTTCATCTATAAAAAGGATGTCCCCTTTCTTTAGGTTTGTCAAAATCCCCGCAAGATCAGCAGGTTTATCAAGAATAGGTCCGCTTGTAATTTTTATATCAACATTAAGTTCATGGGCAATTATATATGCAAGTGTCGTTTTCCCGAGTCCGGGAGGTCCGAAAAGCAGTATATGATCGAGAGATTCGCTTCTGATTTTAGCGGACTCAATAAATACGGATAAATTTGATTTCAAATCTTCCTGCCCGATAAATTCATCAAAACTCTTGGGTCTTAATGCATTATCAAATTCTACATCATCCTTGGATCTTGATGGGGTAAATATTCTCTCTATCATATTACTTTTCCTGCAATGCGCGTTTTATTATCTCTTCAACGGATAAATCGGAATCGCCTTTCAGTATATTACCGATTTTTTTCTCCGCATCGTTTCGTTTATATCCCAACTGCATCAATGCCCGCGTTGCATCGTTGAACTTAGACTCGTTTACCTGTGAGGGAATCTTCACATTGAGATTCAGTTTATTTTTTAACTCAACGAACAATCTCTCTCCGGTTTTTTTGCCAATCCCCTTTATCCTGAAAAAACTGGATATATCACCGTTGGTAACGTTTTTATATATTTCCGAAGGAGAAAAACCGCTTAAAATGGAAAGAGCCGTTCTGGGACCAACGCCGCTTATGGATATGAGATCAATAAACATCTCTCTTTCTTCTTTTGTCATAAAACCGAACAGTTCCATCTTCTCCTGGCGAACAATCATAACAGTATGCAAACTTACTTTTGAATTCAGCTCCGGCAATTGGGATGAAACAGATACGGGAATGTGAACTCTGAATCCCACTCCGTTAACATCAATCAAACATGACAGAGGTTCTTTATCTAAAAGAAGTCCCGATATTCTTTCTATCATAATCCATTAAACATCCGATTGCTATGGCACATGCATCGGATATATCGTTTTCCTTTTGTGTTATTTCAATGTTTAAAATCTTTTCCACCATATATTTCACGGATTCCTTTGATGCGTTTCCTTTTCCGGTTACAATCTTTTTAACCTCCCTGGGAGCAAACTCCTTTACGGGCAATTGATTAATCGAAGCGGCTATTATTGCGGCAGCTCTTGCCTGTCCAAGCTTTAGAGAGGATTGGTAACTCTTGCCGGAGAATACCGTTTCAATGGCACATATATCAGGTTTCTTATCCTTAATTATCGTGTCTATTCCGAGATATATAGCCATCAGCCTTTCAGCCGATTCCTTCTTAACATCCGTTTTTACCAAACCGTATTCAATTAAATTAAAGCCGTTTCCGCCGTACTCCACAATTGCATAACCGGTTTTTCTGTATCCGGGATCTATTCCTATGGCTCTCACTGCTTGTTTAGGATTTTCTCCATTATCTCATCGGGAATATCAAAATTCGTATATGTGTTTTGAACATCATCGATGTCGTCAAGAGCATCCATAAGTTTTAGTACCGATTCGGCTTGTTTCTCGTTCAATTTAACAGTTGTCTGAGGTATTTTTGTTACCTCTGCCGAGTCGTATTTAATTCCCTTCTCATCGAGAGCGTTTTTCACATCAAAAAGGACATTGGGTGCCGTATAAATTGTGATTGTATCTCCTTCCGTTACCATATCATCCGCACCTGCTTCAAGGGCTGCTTCCATCAATGCATCTTCATCCAAACCCTCGTATTTTGTGATTGTTATTATCCCTTTTGAATCAAACATCCAGTTAACGGAACCCAGTGAACCGAGATTCCCGTTATATTTGTCAAAAACGTGTCTTACTTCCGCTGCCGTTCTGTTCTTGTTATCCGTTACCGTTTCAACAAGTATGGCAACACCATGAGGTCCGTATCCTTCATAAGTCACTTCTTCATATACAACACCGGGTAATTCTCCCGTACCCTTTTTAATGGCTCTGTCTATGTTGTCGGCAGGCATATTCGCAGCCTTTGCCGCCTGGATAGCATTTCTCAGTCTTGCGTTTGCTTCGGGATCTCCGCCCCCTTCCTTTGCAGCCATTGTAAGTTCACGAATGAGTTTTGTAAATATCTTTCCCCTTTGGGCATCTGCTTTAGCCTTTTTGTGCTTAATGGAACTCCACTTATTATGACCTGACATCTATACCTCCTAAGAATAATTTGTTTCCCATATTTGTTTCTGATATTACCATTTTATACGTAATTTTGCAAGTGCAAAAGATTTCGAACAGCAGATAAACAGAGACCAAAATGTGTAGCCGGAAAAGGAAAAAGTTGATTTACTTCCCACTATACTTTGATTTCCATCCGCAGAACTTGGAGTACTGTTCACAATATGTCATTCCGGATTTGACTCCGAAACCTAATTACCTATCACTTCTTACTTCCCACTTCTTATTTCTTACTTATAAATGAATTCCCCTCGGAAGATGACCCCTCAGTCCGGTAAAACCGGACAGCTCCCCTTAAAGAGGAGCAGCTATGTTTAGGAATAAGTGAGAAGTAGGAACTGATAACTAAGAGGTTAAATGGGTAAGTGGTATAACCAGTTTCGTACATTGAAATTGATAGAAATATAGCATGAGAAGACCGTAAATGTTATTGTTTATAATCGGTCATTCCGGACTTGATCCGGAATCTCATTGAGATGCTGAACCAAGTTCAGCATGACATTTAAACATTTCTAACTTCTTATTTCCTATTTCTCGGTTCTCACTTGAGGCGAAGCCTATTTACTCTACTCTTTTCTTTGAC
>WFRF01000020.1 GCA_015486655.1 Caldifarciminota bacterium
AATCATCCCTATACCCGTAAGCATTACTATGATTAATGGAAGTCTTCTCTTCATATTCTTCTACCTCACCGTTAGTATGTTGATTAACCAGTTAGACTTTAACAAACCGAGTATTATTCCCAAAAGGAGTGTCGCAAATATGACCAATTTACCGTAGTCCTGCGCTTTTATACTGCTAAGGAGTGTAGGCTCCTTGGATAGGTATGCACCTGCTGCATATAACTCTTCACCCATAATCGTATAATCGCATGATGTGATAAAAAACGGAAGCTGATCCACGGCATCGGTTCCGGCTATCTGTATGGCGCCGGTGGAATTACCCGTTTCAGCTAAAAGCAATGATTCGGCATAAAACATTCCAAGTAGAAGAATAGTGGCGGGACGCTCCCTAACCATTATTCCTTGAACAGCGGCAGCGTAAGCAAACTGACTGTCCGTTAAGAACCAAACTTTATTGGGATTGAAGAGATCAGGTCTGCCCGCTTCGAGATACGATTCTTTTACAACCTCTTGTGTTACGGAAGCCACAATGGGATCTCTGTTGGGGACCAAAAGATCCGTTCCGTATTCTGCAACTTTTTTGGCAACGGGTCCCAAAATGTTGACGGCAGCAATTGTAGCGATGTCACTCATTGAGGAAATCCCGGGGATGAACAAAATAGGCTTTCCCATCTCCGTTGCACGTCCCACAGCCTCATCAAGGGCATCAAGACCTGCAATTTTTCGAATAAAGAGTGATTTCCCTTTTTTTGCCGCACCGACAAAATATAGAAGAATACCGAAATAGGAGAGGATAAGAACAAGTATAAGAATTTTCCCCGTGTCGAAAAATTGGGCTTTTGCCGCAACGGGCTTGGTAGTCACCATTTCGGACAGCATCGTATCCGTTTTTACCCTGATTCCGTACTGATAAGGAAGATTCCTTACAACGTCTTCATCAACGTATTTGTGGATAGAAGTAGGGAATGATTTTACCATTTGCCATGAAGTGTCATTAACGGATTTGCGGAATAGAGCAAATGAATCCGCATTGCCGGCATACTCCCATTTTACGATGATTGAAGAACCGTCATCGTTGGGTTTGTCCTTTGCACTGATCGTCACTCTTCCGTTGATGTCGGAAGCTGAAAGAAGAAAAACCGATGAGAAAAAGATCAGGTACAGGATCAGTTTTAAATTCTTCATAAAGTCTCCTTTAGTTATGGTTTAATAATTTTTTTATAATATCGGAAATCTTTTCAAGGAACAGTCTGTCCTTCTCCGAAAAGGCGTTTATTCTGTCGCTGTCAATATCTATTTCTCCCCAGAATTTTCCATTGTATATAATAGGGACTACTATCTCCGAGCGGGTTTCAACGCTGCAGGCGAGGTAATTATCTTCTTTTGTAACATCGGAGACCAAAACCGGTTTCAATGTTTTTGCCGATGTACCGCAAATACCCTCACCTACATTGATTTCAACATGTTCAGTAGGTTTACCGGAAAAAGGTCCCAAATGGAGTTTACCCTCTTTTAAAATATAAAACCCCACCCAATCATAGTACGGAATATTATCATGGAGCAATTGACTGATAAAATTTAAAAGATCGTCTAATGTATCGATTTTTTCAGTTTTTTTTTCAATGATTTTTAACAACCCCTCAAACTCATTCATATAGCCTCCATAGAAAGATAATATACAATATTAATATTTTAATCAAGTGGAAAGAATAAACAGAAAGTAGATATGTGTAGACATATTAAGCAAGAAGTAACGCGACTTCGTCGCAAGTAAGAAGTGGGAAGTATAGAAATCAATTATATATTTAACTTATCTCTTCTCGGTTAGAAATAAGTAGAAAGTAAGAACTGAGAATTTAATGATGAATTGATTATCTCGTGTTTTTTATATTTCCGCATTTCCATTTTTTAGTTCTAAATTAATAATTTGTCCATACCCATTCATATTTGGTGAGGATGAAAACTTGACATACAGTAACCTTTATAATAATATGAGTACACATATGATAGGGGTTTATACATAAATGGAAATTTGAATATAAAAAGATTAAATTTGTTTGCCTGTTGTTTTATTTAGGGAGAAAAAGATGAAAAAAGATAAATTACTACGAGCTGTAAAACAAACCATATTAGAAAAAAAAGCTCCTCCCCTTACAGGGGAGGTGGCACGAGGTGCCGGAGGGGTGGTGAAAATAAACAACCTAACACACATCAAAACATTCCGCAAGCGACTCAGGAAAAACCTAGTAGATAGGTACAGACATATTAACCACTTGGTTATTTAAAGAACTATGCTGCAAAATGTGATTGCGTAACAAGTAACAAATTAGAAATAATAAGTGTAAAATAAATGGAAGCCCATATGGCTCTTTAAACACCCCCCTGCTCGCAGTACC
>WFRF01000021.1 GCA_015486655.1 Caldifarciminota bacterium
AGTAGATAGGTACGGACATATTAACCACCTGATGACAGAAAGAACTATACTTCAAAATATGACTGTTTAGCAAGTAAGAAATAAGAAGTGAAAAGTGGGAAATAAATGGAAGCTTGTATGGCTTTATAAACACCCCGTCGCTACGCGCCACCCCTCTTGCCGAGGGGAATTAACAAATGTCATGCTGAACTTGGTTCAGCATCTCATTGAGATTCCGGATCAAGTCCGGAATGACAAATTGTAAACAATCACGCTTACTGTGGTCTCATTTTATATTTCTATCAATTTCAATGTATGAAAGTGGTAAATATGTCTATACCACTTACCTGATGATTATTGATGGCAAATATGTCTATACATATTTACTGAATTTTCTCTCTTCGGCTTCACAAATCCATTAAATTAATATAGAATAAACAGTATGAAATCTGTCATATTTGATTTAGACGGCACACTCTTTAATTCGAAAAATGGAATAATCAACGCATTTGTTTATCCTTTGGAAGAATTGGGCATAGTGTATGATAAGAAGTGGGTGGAAATAATGATAGGTCACACCCTTAAGGAGATGTATGGGGAAATATTACCGGATGATTTATCGGAGAAGGTAGATTGGTGTGTGGAGGAATACAGAAAGGTTTATCACGATCAATTTTACTACAATTCAAATTTATATGAGGGAGTCGAAGGAGTATTAAATAAATTGAAAAAAAATAATATATCCCTTGCGATTGCAACTACAAAACCGACGGGAATTACAAGAAGAATAACGGATCATTTCAAGATTTCCGACTATTTTGACGTAATAATGGGGACTGAAGATAACACTCCTCATAAGCCTGATCCTGCAATAATACTCAATATTAAGAAAAGGGTAAATTATGAGAATAAGCGCACGATTCTTATCGGAGATACATATCTTGATATAATGGCGGGGAAGAATGCCGGCATACTCACATGTGCAGCGATGTACGGTTACGGAGACAGAGCAAAAATATTCAAGAGCAAACCGGATTATTCCATAAGAAATATCTATGATGTTCTAAATATTGTGGAGGTATTATGAGTTTTAGAAAAATTCTTATTTTTGTTTTGATTTTTGTCCCCTTATTTTTAACGCAGTGTAACGGGAAAAGTGTGGTTAAATTTAAAAAAGCCGGTGAAAAGATACAGTTGAATTTCCGGGCTAACACCGATTCAACACTTTTAATTTACAGGATTTACAGCGATACCATATCACATGATACGGCGATTTTTATAAAAAACAATAAAGGAAGGTTCGGATATGAGATTAAACCGGACTCCAACGTTAACCTCATTGAATATTACATTGAAGATATGAACGGAAACCGTTATCCTGACAGAGATTTATTCTATGCCATATTTTTCCGAAAAAACGGAAAAGTTTTAAAAAATGCGTATTTTAATTATACAAAGGATTTATATAAAAGCGGTATAAGGGATTTTGATATTATAGTTAAATCTGCAAAGAAGGAACTTAAAAATTATCCGGATAATTATGCGGTTTATAACTTTCTTGACAATATAAAATACAATATCCCGAATTTTAATATTCGTTTATCGGACATGTATAATATGGCAAAAAAGGGAACACCCGGATTTTTCCGAGCGTTCACCGTTATCATGTCACGCTACAACATGAAAAAGGCGGATAGTCTCTTTGAAGTTATGTTGTCTAAAAAAATAAAACCGTATAACATGACAGAATATTTTGCAAGGGCATCAAGAGATACATCTTATATTGATTCTGTTACCAAAAAATTCCCGAAATTTAAATACGATATATATAAGAATTGTTTTATTGCCAGTGCAAAGTATAAAATTTTCAAGAATTTCAATTATTATAAAGAGAAAGTATTGGCAATGACGCAATCTGAAAATGATCCCGATATATATCGAGCTGTTATTTTATCGGGAAGGGGGAATCTTGTCTTTTCCTATGAAAAGTTGAAAAAGCTAAAAAAGACAACTCCGTACATAACAGGAAACGTGGCAGAGAAATTGATAACATCCAACAACGGAAAATTAAAAGAAATTTTAAAAGATATGAATGCCTATAAATATCCCCCTCGGTTGCTAAACGGAATCAGTTATGATATGGCTATACACGGCACTAATTTGAAACTTGCCGAAAAATTTATTCTTATAGGACTTAAATCTTTTACGGTACCTTATTCGTTTGCCGGAGATTTTTTAAAACCCTTTTATAAAAAGAAATATGACTATTATACAAATTTAGCTTATATGCTGGATACGTACGCATTCATTTTGATTCAGGAAGATGATTATAACCATGCGAAAACGCAACTTGAAAAGGCAATAGAAAATTTAAGTGAAATAGGAGAAGAAGATCCAACCATACTTGAGCATTATGCTTTTGTAATGGAAAGAGAAAAAGTCCCCGATGATTCGTTAATTACATTGTACGGGAAAATACTCTCTTACGGCAAAAACGATGACATACTTGAGAAACTGCACAAGATATATGTTAAAGAATACGGGAATGATAATAACTTCAAAAAATATACGGAAAGGCTGAAAAGAAAGTATCGTGCATTAAAAAGGACGGACAGAGAAGTTAAGAATTACGCAATAAGAGATATCAATAACAGGAAGTACAATATGCTGGGATTTAAAGGTAAGCTCGTAATTATTACATTTTTTAAAACCGAATGCGGATTTTGCAAAGCGGAAGCGTATGATTTGAGGCGACTTCAGGAGAAGTTCAAAGGTAGTAAGAGTGTCGTGTTTGTCGATATAACCTCCGATAACAGAAGAGATGCACTTGCTTTTTCAAAGAGGTATAAATTAAATGCAATTACCGTTGCGAGCAGAATGGACCTGCTTAACAAGTTCGAAATTGTCGGAACACCCACCAATGTGATTATAGGAACGGACGGGAGAATTCACTATATATTAACCGGATATTTTACGGATTTCAGAGACATGATAAATGAGATTATAAAAAATGAACTTAATATAGATTAAAGGAGGTAATATGAACAAAGAACAGAAATTTTTCTTAAAATCATTGCTTGAAACGGCGGGACCTTCGGGATTTGAAAATAAAAATGCCGAAAACTGGAGAAAAAGGACCGCCAAATTTGCCGATAAGGTACATGGGGATTATCATGGTAACAGTTTTGCCGTGTTGAATGAGAAAGGTTCCCCGGTTGTAATGATAGCGGGACATATTGATGAAATCGGTTATATGGTAAATCATATCGATGAAAAAGGATTCATTTATTTCACGACAATCGGAGGTATCGATCCTCATATAATGCCGGGACAAAGGGTCATTATTCACAATGAAAAGGGGGAAGTCCCGGGTATCATGGGAAGAAAACCGATTCATGTAATCAAGCCTGAAGAGCGGGGAAAAGTGTCAAAGATCACGAGTATGTGGATTGACATAGGAGCTAAGGACAAGAAAGAAGCATTGAAGCATGTCAGTATCGGGGATCCCATAACGGCAAACGAAGGATTTATGGAAGTATTGAACGACAATGTCGTTGCCCGTGCCCTGGATGACAGAGCAGGTGCATTTATCGTGTCCGAAGTTATAAGAATTCTGTCCCAGGAGATAAAGACATTCAAACCGGCTGTCTATGGTGTTGCAACAGTGCAGGAAGAGGTGGGACTAAGAGGTGCCATTACATCGGCATTCAGCGTTAATCCGGATATAGGTTTTGCGGTGGACGTAACTTTTGCAACGGATCACCCCGAAATGGATAAGAGAGCTTTGGGGGAGGTATATTTGGGTAAAGGGCCTGTTTTATACA
Organism: Caldifarciminota bacterium; assembly: GCA_015486655.1. Taxonomy (GTDB): domain Bacteria; phylum Hydrothermota; class 32-111; order QNBC01; family QNBC01; genus QNBC01. The sequence continues at coordinate 3,804 of WFRF01000021.1, forward strand.
GAGGGGCAAACATAAATCCTAAACTGTATGACCTTCTCGTGAGAACGGCAAAAAAGAAAAAAATTCCCCATCAGTTGAGGGGCGCCGCAAGGGGGACGGGTACTGATGCTAATGCCATTCAGTTATCCAGAGGAGGAACTGCAACGGCTTTAATAAGCATCCCTAATCGCTATATGCATACGCCCGTTGAGATGTGCAATTTAAAAGATATAGAGAATGTCGCAAAGTTAATTGCATATACAATTAAGGAAATTAAATCCGCCAAGGATTTTATCCTTTAAAGTTAAAGAGGGGAGTTTTATCTCCCCTCTTTTGTTATCTGTATAAATCGTTTATTACCTGACGTTCTCTAAATACCTTGTATTTTCCGTGTTGATAATAATATATGTATCTGTAGTCTAAAGTCGGGTCATTGTCAATATTGCCTATTGCCGCAATGTAGCAATAAGATATGTTGCGTTTCGGTCTATTGAACCAATATATATAATAATAGTAAGGATCAGATTTCATAAAACGAACGTTTAAGTTAGGCCCTTTTCTGTGCATAGAAAGGGTATCTCCTTTTCTGTGTTTGCCGTTCTTATAATATGCAATGTTAAATCTTCTATCAGGCCCGGGACCGAAATGCCCGTATTGACCGTAGAATAATTGTTCGTTATTCCATATTTCAGTAAGTTTGTCTTTCATAATACTTTGCCGGACCCTGGCTTTTATCTTTATAAAATCAGCAACAGAAAGAGATGCCAAAATCCCCAAAATCACTATTACTACAGTTATTTCAATTAATGTAAAACCTATTCTTTTATTATTATACATAATTTTATTATAAAGCATTGGCAAAATTTGTCAATATTATTTTAATTGGAATTGATAAATAGACAAAGGTAAATTTTTATTATTAAACTAAAAGAATCTCTTGAAATAATCGTAAATTTGTTATATTATAAGTTTATGGAAAAGTTAGGGCAGATACTCATAAAGATGGGAAAGATAGATGAGCAGGTTCTTGAAAAAGCTCTTAATGAACAGAGAAAATCTTATCGACTTATAGGGAAAATTCTCATTAAAATGGGAGCAATTTCAGACAAGGATCTCACAGTTGCATTGGGCAAACAATATGATATTCCTTTAATTAATGATATAGCTGATATTCCAAATGAATGCTTAAAGATATTACCACAAAAATTTATTATGCGTTATGGTGTGCTTCCTTTTGAGTGTAATGATAAAGAGGTAAAAATTCTCCTTTCTGATCCTCTCTATCTTGATATAACGAAAAATATAGAATTTGCGACAGGAAAGCGAGTGATTCCTTATCTGACGGATGAATCTATGCTTGCATCTCTTATAAGTAATTATTTCCCAGAGACGATTCGGCAATCAATAGAAAAAAGTAATATATCACTTATAAGTGAAGATGAAAATAAAGTTAAAAAGTCCACGGTTTATGATTTAAAATCAGAAGCTTCGTCCACTCCGGCAATCGTGATAACAAATACTGTTTTGGAAAATGCAATTAAGAGTGATGCAAGTGATATACATATTGAACCTCAAAAAGATACTATTTTTGTGCGGTATAGAATAGACGGGGTTTTGAAAGATGTATTTCATATTCCAAAGGTACTTATTGGTGCCATAACAAGCAGAATAAAATTACTTGCCGGAATGGATATTACTATACAAAGAAGGCCCCAAGACGGTGCTATTACCATAAAATATGGTGAAAAAAGGGAGGTTTCCGCAAGAGTCTCTACTTTGCCAACTTTATATGGTGA
>WFRF01000022.1 GCA_015486655.1 Caldifarciminota bacterium
CAACTTCCGTTGAAGTAAAGAGCTCCAACCGTGGTATTGATTTCATTAATTAAAAGATGTATGAATTCGGTCTGAGAAACCGTCGGCGGTACCCATGACTGGTTTATCGTCGAACCGTAAAAGTCTATTCCCCCCGTAGGAGCAGCCGGAGTACCCGCCTTCAACCAATTTTCTGCAAAACAATCATTACCGTTAAAATCTCCCACTACACATGCCACGGATTGAACAAACGGAAGCATACCGACATTACTCAACGCCTGAACATTGCTGTTTGTATAAACCGGTGTCGCCCATTCATTCGTAGCGCCGTGACCGCAATAATATACCAATCCTCTCCCCTCATTCAGAGCATTGGAAATATCCGTAGCATTTTGATAACCGTCTATCATCAAATCCACACTTGAATAGTTGTATGTTAAAAGGGAGTCTTTGAGCCAGGCAACCCTCTGGGAATCAGAAGGAGAACCTTGGGTGCTACCGAGCCCCATTGCAAGATGGTACCATGATCCGCTAACATTGGGGTTCATTTCGTAATTTATTGATCTGTCAACCATATTTTTTATATCAGTGGTATCCGATGCCGAAAATCTTCCTATAATTGCATCAGGATAATAATCGCTTCCGGAAAGATAAGTATAAACAGGATCACAGTCAGCACCGCTTGCGGCTCCATAAGTTCCCGTTGCCGGTGTTATGTCTCCCCCGTCCCCCACAAGGAGTATATAAGCAATTGAATCCGTATTGTATTCATTTTGAATATAGTTCTTTATTGAGTCTTCATTATTTCCGCCAATATCGGAAAGCTTTACCAATTTACAAGGAATACCCTTCTCGAGCTTCCACACATAAAATGGAATCATTGTGTTGTAAAGATTATCCGCTGCAATAATCAACATTTTACCCTGTTCTTTAACAGCCGGATATCTGAATTGAACATCCCTGTAATTTAAAAAGTTGCTTCTGTAAATATTGTCAAAGTCTTTGTCTATCCTCTTTACAATTGTTGCTCTCTTTAATTCATTTTTCCCGAGAACAGCGGTTGTTTTTATACTGAACCTGATATTCTTTAAAATCGTATATTGTTTTGTTACGGGATCATATATAACGGGATTAATTTCCACATTAACGCCCCTGAAATCCCTCATGATAAACGGTTTTGAAATATCGACATACTTTGAGGGAAAACTCTTTTCGTAATATTCTTTTGAAAAAGTATATTTAACCTGTTTAGGCTCTACATTTCTGTAAATATTACCTTTTGAGGGTACCGGGGGGTTAAATTTTACAACGGCTGTTTTTTGAGAAATTATACTCACATTCGGCTTTCCCATATCACCGATTATAAGATTTCTATTAACATGGGGAAGTTCCGGCATCCCTTTTTCCAAATAATTAACCGCACCGGGAATCTCAAATTTGGTATATTCTTTGCCGTTAATGTAAATATCATCGGTAATTAGACCGTTTAAACTGAAATCAACAACCACTTCATCTGATGTTTGAGAAACAATTTTTACGGTGTACGGTGCAACTGCTCGATTATTAAAACTGACATAGCCTCCGAAAACCGTACCATACCATATAAGTAAAACTGTAAATAAAAGAAACTTACGCATACAACCTCCTTAAATTATAAGCATTACAATTGAATTATATTCAAATTATTTTTATAAGTCAAGCGATTCTCGTTTATTAAGTAAGAAGTGGGAAGTGAGAAGTTATCGGCTGACATTATAAATTCCCCTCTACGAGTAGTGTGACGCGCAGCGACAAGGTGTTTTCCCCGAATTTGTCATTCTGAACTTGTTTCAGAATCTCATCAAAACTTTGAACTTAATTCAAGGTTACATATGTAAAATTCCCCTCTATAGAGAGGTACTGCGAAGCAGTGGGGTGTTCTAATATAAGTAGGAAGTAGGAAGTAAGAACTGAGAAGTTAAATGTGTAATTGATTTTATAATCCCTAAAAATAGCTGCTCCTCTTTTAGGGGAGCTGTCCGGTTTTACCGGACTGAGGGGTGTTCTAAAGTAAGTGAGAAGTGGGAAGTGGGAAGTAGGAAGTAAGAAGTAATAGGTATTTAGATTCTAAAAAAAGTTCAAAATGACAATTCTGCGACTGCGTCGCAAGTTTTCAAGTAAGAAATGAGAAATAAGAAGTTAGCGACTGACATTATAAATTCCTCTTTGCATTGCCGTTGGATTTAAAAGATATTTTCTGTATTGCCTCCATGGAATTTATTTTCAAAATTCTTATGATTTTTTGCTGTTTTAGTTAAATTTATAACACAATAAAAATAATTTAAATCTTGACAACCGGTGCTTTTTATTATATATTTTCTTTGAACTTGCCGGGGTGGCGGAATAGGCAGACGCGCTAGCTTGAGGGGCTAGTGGGAAATTTTCTCGTACGAGTTCAAGTCTCGTCCCCGGCACCAAAAAAGGAGTTTTCATGAAATCAGATGTTGAAATTGCGGAAAGCACTCGGTTGTTGCCAATTACCGAAATTGCGGAAAAAATTGGTATATCAGGCGAAACGGTTTATCAGTGTGGTAAATACAAGGGAAAAATCCCTCTATCCTTTATCGACTCCATCAAAGAAAGAAAAACGGGCAAATTAGTTGTTGTAACTGCAATGACACCCACCAAATTCGGCGAAGGAAAAACGATGACTTCAATTGCAACATCCATGGCTCTCAATAAATTGGGAAAGAGTTCCATAGTGACATTGAGGGAGCCGTCATTGGGTCCCGTTTTCGGCATAAA
>WFRF01000023.1 GCA_015486655.1 Caldifarciminota bacterium
ATCCGTTGACATAAACGGTATCAATCAGAGGCAAGTAAAGATATCCGTCCTCATGGACAAAAAATTCACCGCTTAATTCTTCATGATTAAAAACTGTAATTCGGAAACCTTTTCCCGGTGTAATAATATCATCGGCAGAAAGTATCGTCGTGAACAAAAGTAAAGCAATAAATAAAAGTAAACTCTTCCTATGCAAAGTCATCCAGCCTCCAAAAAAAGATTATAGTTACATTTTGTTAAATAGTCAACTATAATTTATATGTTAAGTCTGAAACCGAGGCCCAAAGAGGCGCTCTTTTTCAAATCTATGCCCCCTATACCGTCGCTAATGGTATTCAACATGAGATTAGATGCCGATATTTTTACCGTACCGTCAATTGAAACCGGCCCCAATAAAACGGATAAGCCTCCTCCGAAATTTACATATGGCGTTAAGGGAATATTTTTATCGTTTATATAGAGGTATGGCCATATACCTTCAACATTAAATCTAACGGGGACATGAGGGATGTTTAGTATAAATGAGCCCGTAGCATGGGCTTTTCCCAGCATTAAACCGTCTCCCGACATATATGAAAAACCTCCCGAAAAACCGGTTGATATAAAAGGGAAGCTGAATGCCATTCCCAATTTGCCGTCGAATATACCGGGCATGCCGAACATACCGGAGAAGGTTGTATCGTTACTGGAAACGTTAAAAAATGATACGGGTATTGTTCCGGTAATTACATGTCCCGCTGTATCAACGGTTACATTTGCACTATCCGTATTTATATTTACATTAATATTTATTGAATCAAACTTGGATAAACTAAAGTTATATGCGGATATTGAGGGGCTCATAGGAGTGTAATCAAGAGCCAATCCGATTTTTAGCATTCTTATATCGATTAACAAGCCGCCGTAATACTCGGCTACAAACTTCGATATTGAATTATCTCCGTTTATTGCAAAAATATCGGCAACGGACTGATCCTGGGTCGCATTCAAATTTACCGTCCAGTCTGTCCCGCTGTCGGGGGTTACCCCTAAATCCATGGAATCCAGCCCTGCTCTTATAAAAGAATTTGAAACAAGTTGATTGTTAACCGCTCTGAATTTTATACCTGCTCCTCCACTTACAATACTGTTACCGAATGACCCTCCTATATAAAATGTGGGCTTTGCAAGAAATTGAGCATCAAAATTGGCAAATGATGACATTATAAATTCGGAATACAGATCGTAGACAACGGGAATGGTATCCCCTTCTGGAATTTGAGAGAGTTCACTATGCGTCAACTTCTGGTGCAACTGCTTTGTAACGGTAAACCTGCTCTCATTTGAATCCGATGTAAATGCCATTTCATAACCTTCCGATCTATACATGCCGGCAGTAAGAGAAAGGGGTCCCAATTTCGTTGCAATACCGAGAAAATCAAATCCCCCCTTATCCTCAAAATTCAACGATAAATTAGTGTTTATTGTATCGTTAAATGTACTGTCCTCTCCGTTGTACAAGGTTATGTCGTGAGAAAATGAAGAACGCTGTGTGAAGCTGAAGGCAAAACCCATATTTATTTTCTTTAAATCCTTCGATAATCCGGCGGGATTTAAAAACGAACCCACCATTCCGTGTGAATAAGCAGGATTCAAAAATCCGGGGTCGGTGTAAAAGAGGTTTTGCATGGGATCCGAAATGGAGACATCCGCATTAATATCGCCGAGCCTTATTTCACCAAAAACACCTGATACAAGAAAAATTATCAATAATAGAGCAATTGTAAATCTTTTCATATATCCTCCTCGCTTAAATCAATATATAAATCCCTATATGCTTTATATCTGGGTAGCACTCTTAATATGGAAATCAAGCTGATTAGAAAAAACAAAACCGTCATAACCATATCTTTTGAGAGTAACAGATACACCGCTCCGAACAAAGAGGGAGTCGAAGCAACAGACAATAATAATAGGAAATTCCCCGTATATCTTCCGTAAAATTCCTCTATATTTCCGACTCTTCCGATAATACTGTTCCGTTTTTTTATTAGAATCACAATAGAATAGTACTCAACAACCGATAAAATTATAAAAATAAACGATATAGTTCGTACAAAGCTCCGACTAATAGCGCCGATTCCTGCAATAACCGACAAATTCTGCCCGAACAGGTATATTGCGGCAGTCACAATACCGAACAACAAAAAGGGTTCCATAAGGAAAATAATGTAGATTAATTTGAGCTTACCGAATTGCCTCTCCAGTTTCTCATTGAGCTCGGTGATTTTATCGGTCTCCATTTTTCCTCCTGCCGTTTGCTCCGTTACCTTCATAGCAGAGA
>WFRF01000024.1 GCA_015486655.1 Caldifarciminota bacterium
CTATACCAAATAGGTTTGAAATTATTTGCGTAAAGGAAATTGAAACTCAATACAATTGCCAGAATAAGTATTTTGTATTTCATACATCCCTCCTATATTACTATTTTAGTATATTCCCTGCATAATATATTTGTCAAGCATTGTTTTTTGTGTTTGTATATCGCTAATTGCCCATACTTACAAAATATTTTATCTATATGTAATTTTGCAACGGATTAAAACATAGAAAAACAATAGCCCCGTTCAACTTTTCCCTACAAAAAGCGTACGATATTACTTCTCTGCTTCCAATTTAACCTCTTAGTTCTCACTTCCTACTTTTCACTTTTACATCTTAGTTCCTACTTCTCTTTTATTTCCAAACATAGCTGCTCCACTTTAAGGGGAGCTGTCCGGTTTTACCGGACTGAGGGGTTTTGTGCAAATAGGAATTCATTTATAAGTATGAAATAAGAAAAAGGAGGGAAAAAGTATGGATAATCAATCACTTATTTAATTAAGAATTTTTCAACTCCCGTCCAGTCTTTTCCCGGAGGATTTTCCATATATTTTTTACACCGCTCTGAGAAAATAAACGACACATAATCATTTGTTTTTCGGAATATATCCGAAAACAGATTCAAGGCATCTTTAAAGTTCCTCTGATGATAGAATTCTACGGCCATATTGTATTTCTCAAACAAATCTTCGTTAAATGCGGGGGCAAGAGCGAGGGGTTGGTATATGGAAATTGCCTTTGTTTTGCCCTTTACAATTATCTTATCGATAAAACGCAATTTTATCTTTTCATTTACGCCATCTTTTGTATACTCACTACACAAAAGATACGTTTTGTAAACCTTGTTAATAGATTCCAATCTTGAAGCCAAATTCACACTGTCCCCCATAACCGTATAGTTAAGTCTGTTTTTCGTTCCGAGGTTACCTATCAGCATCTCCCCCGTATTTATGCCTACCCTTGTTTTTATTTTTGAAATACCATACTTTTCAGTCAGCCGATCAATCTCACTTTGTGCATTTATTATACCCAATCCGCTTTTGACCGCAGAATATGCATGATTATCCAATTCAATGGGGGCTCCGAAAACAGCCATCACGGCATCCCCCTCATATTTGTCAATCATTCCCCCGTTTTTTATTATCACATCCGTAATAATAGCCAAATATTCGTTTAGAATATCAGTTACCAACTTCGGTTCAAGCGATTCGGATATCGTGGTAAAACCTTCAATGTCGGTAAATAAAACGGTTAACACCTTCATTTCCCCGGACAAATGCACCAATTCCGGATTATGTATCAGTTTATTTACAACATCTTTTGAAACATAGTATTGAAACAATCTTTTAATTACAATTCTCTCTTTTCTAAGTTCAAGAGCAAGAAAAATAACATTGAAAAGATAAAACTCCGTCATTAAAATTATCATTTCAACGGGATAGATATTCCTGTGAAACTGTATGAAAGAGAAAAAGGAAAGAAATACAATAACAATGAAAAGACCCGCAAACACAATTGAACTTACCATAATATTTCTCTTATCAAAGGATTTAATAATAATCAATCCCAGCATAATCATTATAAGTATCCTGAAATAACGATTTAAGGGCATCAGTTGTCTGTGGTACAATAATGCAAGGAGGGCGGAAGCATGATACTCCACACCGCTTATTAACCCCTTATTTTTGTTGATTGTCTGATAATAGCATGGAATATAATCATGGAGTTCCATTAGTGAAGAACCTACAAATACAATTTTATTTTTAAAGGTATTATCTTTAAGGTATTCGTAAAATGCGTTCACATCAAAACTTACATCCGTTTCGGGAATCTGAAACATAGAATCGTCTATTACTGACCAAAAGGAATAGGTGGGAAATGTACCCTGAGGTCCGGGGGGAATTACATAGAACAGATTATCTGCCCCGGGACTTTTCTCCCCTCTTCCCAAATTACAGTATGTGGAATATGCAAGACTCCTGATTGTGTCACCACTAAATACAAGATACTTGAAATAGTGCCTCACTATACCGTCAGGATCATAGGGGATATTTACAAGTCCAACGGATTTTGCGGCTTTTTTTAAAATGGGAATCGGTTCGACAAGTGATTTATATGTTATTCCTTCATTTTCATAGAAGGAAACTTTTGCCGCCAATGTTACATTACCGGTTTTTGCAATCTCGGAAGCGAACATAGAATCATTTTCCCTGCTTGTTGGTATATCAAACTCAATATCAAATATAACTTCTTTTGCCCCAGCCCGTTTTAAATTTCTTACGAGTCTGGCATAATAATCACGGGGCCATGGAAATCGCTTCTGCAACATCTGATAGGAGTTATCATCAATATCTACAATAACAATACTTGTATCCTTTACCGGATGCACCCTGTCCAGCATATTCGTCTCAATGTCCATTAATTTAAATTCAATTACCTGAACAAATCCGATTCTTATGCTGAAAACGGCAAATAAAACAAATATAACAAAAAGGGATAAATTTAGAACCCAAAGTTTCCTTTTAAAAGGCATAATTAAATTTTAGATATGTTCTTAAGAGACTGTAACTGCTTCCGGGAGTGAAATTATTTTGATAGTAGATTCCGACTGACGGTTGTATTCTATGTAATTTATATGATATTTCCGCATTTTCAATCAGGTAAAGTGCATTTTGAACATTGTAATAACCTGTGGTATTTGAAAGAGTAAATTTTCTAAAGTCATATTGAGAATTGAGAGAAAAACTGTAACTGACACCGCTATTCCACGAATAACCCAATTGAAAACCCGGAATAAATACGATACCCGCTATCTCTTGCAACCTGGCATATAAATTTATTGTTGCAAGCGCATCATCCAATCCGGTATTAAGATTATCGTATAACCTGCTAAAGGATATAATCATCGTCAAGGGATTTAAAACGGCTATTCTACCGTTCCCTCCAATGCTATAGTAGTAATTCTGTCTGCTTGAACTCAGAGAATCAAAATAGTACGCTTTTGAACCGTTAAAAACAAAATTCCCAAATATATACCCTATAGGTAAATTCTTTGAGCAGTACAAATTGACCTTTTTAATATCTTGATTTTCCGGATAATCAAACTCAAGATTGCCAGTAAATGTAAACCCCTTAATAAACAAACTGTTGTAAAACCTAAAACCGTTTTCAAACACATTCTCTCTGTCGTACAACGAATTAATGAACCCGTTACCTTTTCTGAAATATTCAAATTTAACTCTGCTCATCCCACTGTTGAATTCTATTCCCGACACAGTTGACAGGAAAGGAAGTCCTGAAAATGCAAGTGGTATCGTACTGGGATTCAAATGGAAGAACAGCAGATTATAATCGAAGATGCTGTCTTTTACGGAATAATCCAGTGTGGTTAATGAAATAGAGTTAAAAGAATACAATTTAATAAACTTAATAGGAACTATCACAGAC
>WFRF01000025.1 GCA_015486655.1 Caldifarciminota bacterium
AATTATAGGTTTTATTCTCTTGTTTAAGTATTCTTTTACAAATATTCTTTTATCATTTCCCAACAGAGTAAAGCTCACATACAACTCCTTTTAAAAAACCAAACCTCCACAAAGTATGTTGCAATTAGTATGCCCTTTTTTATATATTTAGTTTAAAAATTTAAATTATGGAATTTAGAAATTTAAAATTAAATTTTTAAAACTTCTTTAACATATTTTATCATCAAAAATATTGCACTATTACAAAAAAACGGGGAAATTATGTTTCCCCGTTTTAATATATATCTCGTCTTAAATCAATCTATTATGGGAGGTGGGGGTAACGGGTCATCTCCCTCTCCTCCGCCGAGTATAAAAGGATTTACCTGTGAATTTGACTTATGCTCATCTATTATGGGAGGTGGAGGTAACGGGTCATCTCCCTCTCCTCCCGTTAAAATTGCGTTTCCACTTCCATTGTTAATCATTTGGATTGAAGAAGGACCTGCCATAAATGTAAAAAGCATCAGAGATGAAAGAACGAGAAGCGTAAATGTTTTGAAGTAACTCATACTACCTCCTTATTGGTTATATGCCAATATAGCAGCAATAGGAATACCAGAGAATAACAAATTTAGGTAAATTCTGCTATTTCGATATTTACAAAACCGTTATTTTAATATTGCAACCCGGAATTAATTCTTAAAAATAAAATACTCGCATTTTTGCAAACAAATACAATACTATCTACCTATGTCTAATAATATTGTTATTTATGAGTTGCAATTATGCGAATCATTTCTTTTTGTATCTGTATATGGTGGCTTTATCGGTATCCAGCAACTTGGCTGCCTTTGTGATGTCCCCGTTTGTAAATTTGAGTACCGAGTCAATGTACCTCTTTATAAGGCTCGTTTTCATCTCCCTCAGCGGAACGAAGATCTCTTTTTCCTGTTTTATATCTCCCGATAGGTATTGTGGTGTAATATAATTTTCATCGCAGAAAAACACACACTTATCAATTTCGTTCTTTAATTCTCTCACATTACCGGGCCAATTATAACCGTATAGAATATTGAACGCCTCGTCGTTAATTCCCTTTATCTTTTTCCCGTATTTCTTATTAAACATATCAATAAAATAATCAATCAATAGTTTTATATCCTCTTTCCTCTCGCGGAGAGGAGGAAGTGTTATGACAAATCGGCTCAAGCGGAAAAAGAGATCACTCCTAAACTTTCCGTTTTTTACCAATTCGTAAAGTTCCACATTGGATGCGACAATAATCCTTGTATCCACCCTTGTGTATTTTGTCGTACCTATCTTTTTGACTTCGTGTGTGTCAAGGAACCTGAGCAACCTCGCCTGTAAGGAGTCCGAAGCATTCGAAATTTCGTCTATAAACAATGTCCCCCCTTTTGCCGCCTCGAAATGCCCTATTTTATCCTCTTTTGCCCCTGTAAAAGCTCCCTTTTTATAACCGAATAATTCGGATTCTATAAGTGATGGTGAAAGAGAAGAACAATCAACCAAAAGAAAATCCTTATCTTTACGGGCACTGAGGTAATGAATATTTTTTGCGGTTATCTCCTTTCCCGTCCCGCTTTCTCCTAAAATAAGAACAGGGACATCGGATTGAGAATATTTTTCTATACAATCATACACCTCTTGCATCTTCGCTGATTTACCAATTAAAATTTCGGGACCGAATTTTGTTCGTAAATTTTCTCTTAAAATTTTAGCCTCTTCCTTAATATTCTTAATTGTCAGGGAATTCTCCAGGGTTCTTGCCAGTAAAATCGAGAGTAAAAGGAAAAGCTGTTTTTCATCTTCGTTAAAAATCCCTATATTTTTTCTGCTATCCAGATAAAGCACTCCCCATACATTTTTCTTTGAAACTACGGGAACAACAAGAATGGAATGAATCCTATTGATTTTTATACTTTCGAATCTACTGAATTTATTATCGACAAGTGCATCGGAAACGATAACAGGCTCCTGAGAACTTACGGCTCTTTTAACAATTGAGGAAGAAATATCCTTTATATCCTTAACAGTATCTTTATCAATATCTTTCCCCACAGGATAAAATTCTCCGGTTTCCGCATCATAGGTAATAAACAAACCCCTCTCTGCTCCCGTGAATTTTTTTGCAAGATTTATAAAAGAGGACTTTAGCTTTTCGGTATCCTCTATATTTTTCATTATATCAATAAATTCGGATATTATTTCACCGTAGTTGTATCCTTCGTTTCCCCTCTTTTCTTCGGCCATTTGTTTATAGAGCGTAATAATACCGTTATCTATATCAATTAAATATTTATCTGTGCCAAGCTCTTCGCATAAAATTCTCGCATATTCGAGAATTTCCACAAGTTTCCCCGCATTTATTCTATCTGTTAATGGAAAATTGCTTTTAACAAAATCTGCATATTTCATTGCAACTTTTATAAAAAGCAGTTTATCGTTGTTTTTTACTTCGCTCAAGAGCCTCTCAAATTCCTTTTTTAAGTCGCTGTTTTCCATGGTTTGCCCTGGTAAGAGAAGTCTTAAAAATTTTAATTCTTTGTCATACAGGAACAAACCGCTTTTCCCTTCAAGTTCAATTGCCCTTTCAATGCTTTTTTCCATTTGTTTAAACATACCAGTTTCAAATCCGATATTGCCTTTCAATACAAGGGCAGGGACCTGGTATTCCGGTAAAAACACTCTTTTTACGGAATCAATTACTTTATTCAGATAATCCGCAGCATCTTTATAATTTCCGTTGATAAAATGATACGTCCCGAAAATAAGATTAACGGAAACTCTTTCTCTTAACGATTTTACATTTCCAACAATTCCCTCGGTTTCGGCAATCAATTTATCCATTTCCCTAACATTGCCCCTATACCCGTAAATTTCAATCATAGCAAGGATATTGTCCTTTACGATTCCCTCTTCACCAATCTCCCTTGCCAGATTTAACGATTTTCCGAGATAATCCAGGGCATCATTCCAATAACCCTCTTTTATCAGGATTGATCCGTATATATTGTATAAGACGGCTATATCCTCAAAGTGCTCCGATTTTTTCGCTTCAATAATCGCCCTGAAATAATAGGATTTACTCTCCTCCAGTTCCCCTATTTTAAATAACATTTTAGATAGATTTATCAATATTCGGAGTTTTCTGTTTATGTCAACGGATTCCTCCATCAATTTTAACAACTCCTTATAGTGTTCCGCAGTTAACAGATATTGCCTTTTATATTGGAAGATGTTTGCTATCAAATTCATCCCGGCAAACAAATATTGCTTCGATTTTTGAGATTTTGCAAAACTTACAAGTTCTTCCG
>WFRF01000026.1 GCA_015486655.1 Caldifarciminota bacterium
TTATCCTTACCAACGAGGGATACGGTGTCGATAAAGCTCAGAATGGCGCAAAAGCCGTTGATTTGGCAAGTAAAAACAATTATGACTTGATTATAATGGATATTATGATGCCTGAAATGGACGGGTGGGAAACAATCAAATCCATTAGAGCAGATAAGAAGAATCTTCATATACCTATAATTATGCTGACTTGCAGAGATAATTCACAGGATAAATATTTTGCTATTCAGGAAGGAGTGGAAGATTACATAACGAAACCGTTTACCCCCAACCAACTTGTGAACGTAATAGGCAATATTTTTACATAATTATATGAAAAAAGAAAACAGCTCGGAATTTTTACGGTATAAATCCGTTCTTTTTGATAATGAAGTAGACCTTCCGGTCTATTTATTACATTTGGGTAAGATAAGAGAACTTATCGAAAATAATCTCCAAGTGGGGATTGTCACGATAAATCTAAATACCGAATATGAAGAGTTAAACGGTTGGGAATTGTTTGACAGCAAACGTTATCTGTTATCCGTAGTACTAAAAAATATAGCTGAAAAACATAAAGATGCAATATTATCCGTTTTTTCGGTGAGAAGCGGTACCTTCATATTGTTCTTTCCTTTCACTGAAGAAAATGATTTTAACGATTTCATAAACATTATTAAAAATGACATTGATGAATATTGTAATGCAGAAATTTTCAGTGATAAATACGTCGAAACCTCATTTGAATTTCTTCCTTTAAACAAAGATCTTCGTATCGAACGTCTGGTGGAAACAACGATATACGAGTGTCTCAACAAAATAAATAAAATGAGAAAATTAGATAATGAGAGGGGAGAGGAATACCTTATAAAATTACTCAACGAGGAGAATATTACAGTCTATTTTCAACCGATTATAAATATTGAAAGTAACAGCGTATTGGCATTCGAACTGCTATCAAGAACCAACCTTGCCTATTTTGCAAATACGGAAGTATTATTCAGGATAAATTCCAACTATCAATCGTACAACAAACTGGAAAATCTGTGTTTCAGAAAAATTGTAGATGTCCTTAAGAACAAAAATTTGGGTACAAAATACTCTGTTAATTTTTCATCAGATTATATTTTACATCATCTAATAGATGATGCGAATATAAAAATGATTGTTAACAGAAAACTTTTAATGCCATCCGATTTTATCATAGAAATTACCGAAAGAAGTCAAATCAGAGATACTTTAAGATTTAAACGCATTATTGAATCACTTAAAAAATACGGTTTTAAAATCGCAATAGACGATGTAGGTTCAGGATATTCCACATTGGGAATGATTTCCGAAATTTCTCCTGATTATATAAAGTACGATTTAAAGTTAATCAGAGATATAGATAAAATGCCCGTAAAAAAGGAGCTTTTAAAGAGTATAATTCATTTTGCACATGAGCAAAATCTGACCTTAATAGCAGAGGGAGTGGAAACCAGAGAAGAATATGAAACGATAAAGGAAATGGGGGTGAAATATGCACAAGGATTTTTCTTCCAAAAACCCACGGTTGAACCCGAGAAAGTACTAAATAAATATGCTGCCAAAAATTAAAATACTACCATCCAATACAATATCACAAATTGCTGCGGGAGAAGTTATTGATCGACCGTCTTCATGCGTTAAAGAATTGCTTGAAAACAGTATAGATGCCGGTGCCAGCAAAATAGATATTGAAATAAAATCTGCGGGTAAGATGCTCATAAAAGTAAAGGACAACGGTATAGGCATGTGTGAAGAGGATATAATCAATTCCGTTAAACGCCATGCAACCAGTAAGATAAAAGAGATAGGCGATTTGGAGGATATTAAATCTTACGGGTTCAGAGGTGAAGCCTTGGCAAGTATAGCATCGGTTTCAAAATTATCAATTGTATCTCGAACAAAAGATGATGAATTGGGGACAAGGGTGTTTTTTGATAAAGGGGAAGTTGTAAATGTGGATAAGGTTGCATGCGATATCGGAACTAGCATATACGTAGAAAGATTATTTTTTAACTTACCTGTCAGGTTCAAGTTTTTAAAATCTGATATTAGCGAATATCGAGCGATTCTTCAGGAAATATTTCATTCTGCGTTACCGAATCCTCAAATTGAATATAATGTAAAGTCGGACAACAGGAATGTTATTAAACTCACAAAGACCGAAAGCATAAAAGAGAGGATATTTCAAATTATAGATAGTTCATATGAGAGCAAATTCATTCCTGTAAATTATGATGATGAAAAATATCATATAAACGGTTTTATTACAAAGCCTGAAATAAACATCAATTCAAACAACTATAGAAAAATATTCATTAACGGAAGATATATTTCAAATAAAACCATAACCAAAGCCGTTATATCCGGTTATGGTGAAACATTCTCTAAATCTAAGCCCGGTTATTATCTCTTTATTAATTTACCCCAAAATGAAATCGACGTTAATATCCATCCCAAAAAGCTGGAAGTGAAATTTCAAGATGAAAAACGCATTTTCTCCGTTATATACCACTCAATTCATGATGCAATAACATCGGGTCAGGGGGTTATAAGCGCAGCAAACAACAGAAATCTGTACGGAAACGGCAAGAACAAACTATACGAAAATCAAAATCATACGGATTATTCCGGATCTTTATCTATTTTCAGTGCCCAGGAAGAATACAAAGTCGAACAACAAAAATCCTTCTCTTTTGAGGATAATATAAACAAGAGCAAGTACTGGCAAATGCACGATACTTATGTTCTTACCGAAACACAATCGGCACTTTTGATAATTGACCAGCATGCCGCACATGAAAGAATAATATATGAGCAATTGAAAGAGAACGATTTAATAAAAAGTCAGCGTGTTCTTTTCCCCATTGTCATTAATTTGTCTCCCGACAATGCGGCATTCATAGATACTATTGTCGAAGAGATTGAAAAATTGAAATTCGAAATAACAAAATTCAGCGGTAATACCATAATTATTAATGCTGTCCCATCTATACTTAAGAAATTCGATAAAAATACATTTATTGACATAATTGAAGGAATAAAGTCCGAAACGGGAAATGATAAGCTGGAAAACATAATAAAAACAATCGCTTGTAAAGCAGCCATTAAAGCCAATCAAAAGTTATCCTACAACGAAATGGAAGAATTGGTGGCAAATCTCTTTAAATGTAAAGTACCTTACTATTGCCCGCACGGCAGACCCACAATGATAAAAATAACGTTGGATGAAATAGAGCGAATGGTAGGCAGATGAAAAAATTATTTTCCATTGTAGGACCGACTTCTGTTGGAAAATCATTTATTGCAATGGAATTATCAAAAATGCTCCCCATAGAAATTGTATCTTGCGATTCAAGGCAAATATATAAATATATGGATATAGGTACTGCAAAACCGTCGAAAGAGGATTTAAAAGCAGTAAAACATCATATGATAGATGTTATAACGCCTGACAAACGGTACAATGCGAAACGGTTTTCCGTTGATGCCGGAAAAATCATTGAATTACTTTATCAACGGCAAAAAGTGCCTGTTGTTGTGGGCGGAACGGGAATGTATCTTAATGCGCTTATATACGGGTTGTTTGACGAAATCGAGATCCCTGACGACCTGAGTAAAGAGCTGCGCTCAACAGAAACAGGGGAACTGTTTAATCGTTTAAAATGTTTGGATACAATTGCAGCTTCACGATTAAATAAGAATGACAGATACAGGATAATAAGGGCACTGGAAGTTTTCATTGTTACCGGGAGAAGTATTTTTGAACTAAGAAAAGAGCATTCTCCACAGTATGATGCAGTTTATTTTTATATTATAAAGGATAGGGGAGAGCTATATGGGAATATTAATGAAAGGGTTGAAACAATGATTAGAGCCGGTTTGATTGAAGAGATCCAATGGCTTTTGGATAATGGCTATAATTTTGAATCTCCAGGCTTGAAAACGGTTGGATATAAAGAATTTAAGGATTATTTCACCGGTGAGTGCACCTTGGATGATGTAATCAAGGAAATACAAAAGAACACCAGGAATTATGCCAAAAGACAATTTACCTGGTTTAATAAACAGATCAAAAAGGGGAAACATTACATTATAAATATTAGTGACATTAAATACTCCGATGCCGTTTCCTTAATTTTTGATGTAATAAA
>WFRF01000027.1 GCA_015486655.1 Caldifarciminota bacterium
CTTGATTACAGCGGTTATCCTGACTGCAGAAAGGAATTCATCGATGCCATGGGAAGGGCATTGACTCTCGGCACGAAATTTCACGACAGAGGCAAAAGGATTGTGATTCACACTCCGCTTGCCGATATGACTAAGGCGGAAATAATAAAGAGAGGCTCGGAACTGGGTGTCGACTACTCTCTTACGTCGAGTTGTTATAATCCCGATGAAAAGGGGAGAGCCTGCGGTAAATGCGACAGTTGCAAGTTGAGGCTTAAAGGGTTTGCAGAGGCAGGCTTAAAAGACCCCTTGGAATATCAATAGTTTTAACTAACCGGGCAGGTAGTATATATAGTTTACCGCTTTTTATATAGAAAATGTTTAGGTTATTCATTATAGAATATTCCGGACTTGATCCGGAATCTCATTGAGCTTACTTCCTACTTCTTACTCGTTATACAATCATATTTTGCAGTATAGTTCTTTTGATTATCAAGTGGTTAATATGTCTGTACCTATCTACTTAACTTATAATATAAAACCTTAACATCCGCTGCTATGCAATATAGAATATTGCAATGAGAAATTCTAGGGAAGTGAAAGCAAAAATATATTTGATATTTTGTAAAAGGGGGTGGTTGTAGTGAATAAAAATTCAAAAAATAACAAAGAAATTGCTAAAAGCGAACAAATAAATTTTCTATTATATAAGACACCTAACGGAGATGTAAAAGTTGAAGTTTTATTAAATGATGAAACAATTTGGGTTACTCAGAAAGCAATGGCAGATTTATTTGACGCTGCTAAATCTACAGTTAGCGAGCATTTGAAAAATATCTTTACAAGCGGAGAGTTGAGTGAAAAAGCAGTTGTTCGGAATTTCCGAACAACTGCTTCGGATGGTAAAAATTATAATACAAAATTCTATAATCTTGATGCAATAATAGCCGTAGGATATAGAGTAAACAGCAGAAAAGCAACACTATTCAGAATTTGGGCAACAAAAGTTTTAAAAGAATACATAAAAAAGGGATTCATTCTGGATGATGAGAGATTAAAACAGGCAAAAACCGTATTAGGTAAAGATTATTTTGATGAATTATTGGAACGAGTTCAATCCATACGTGCCAGTGAAAGAAGGATATACTTAAAAATAACGGATATATTTGCCGAATGTGCAATTGATTATGACCCCAACTCAAAAATTACAAAAGATTTTTATGCAATGGTACAAAACAAATTTCATTATGCCATAACAGGAAAAACCGCCGCTGAAATAATATACGAAAAAGCAGATGCGGAAAAACCCAATATGGGGCTTACTACATGGAAAAATGCCCCAAGGGGCAGAATATTGAAAAGTGATACGGAAATAGCAAAGAATTATCTCTCCGAGAAGCAGATAAAAAAACTTGAAAGGACAGTTTCGTCTTATTTTGATTATATTGAAAATCAGATAGAGATAAGAAGGGAGAGGTTGAAACCTTTTACAATGGAGGAATTGGCTTTTAGCGTAAACAGGTTTTTGGAATTCAATAATTTTAAAGTATTGGATACTAAGGGTTCTGTTTCTCATCAAAATGCCATTAAAAAAGCGTACGATGAGTATGACAAATTTAATAAATATCAACCCATTGACTCTGATTTTGAAAAGATCATAAAAAAATTAAAAAAGTAATATCTATAAAAGTGATAAACTCCGTAATAGAATTAGAGTAGTTTTCTAACTTCTCATCTATCAGTTCACATCTCACACATCTTGCTTAGTTAATTGCGATGCAGTCACTTTACTCTTTTTTAATTTTCCCTCTTGACAATATTATATTTTGGTATTATATTACCATTAATATGAGAGGTGAGTATGAGTAATATAATTAATATGCCGGAAGCCGTGGAAATAGCGATTTACAGTCTTGTATTGATAGCACAAAAAGGCAGTAGCAAAAAAACGAATGTGGATAACATTGCGAAAAGGATTGACGCATCGGCAAATCATTTGCATAAAATTCTCAAACTCCTCGTTAAGAGGGGTTATATAACCTCCAGTAAGGGACCGAGGGGTGGATATACAATGAAAATGGATCCATCCGAAATTTCACTTCTAAATGTCTATGAAGCCGTAGAAGGACCTTTAACGGAGTCAAAATGTCCGCTAAACAGAGTAAGATGCCCCTTCAACGCATGTATTTATGACGGGCTCTTTACAAGGATAAATAAGGACTTTAAAAATTATTTTAAAAACAAAAGAATTAGCGATTTTACAGGAGGTAAATATGGAAGTTAAATTTAATAAAGGAAAGGGCAATTTCAAGGAGGCAAAGGACAAGATAAAGGAGCTTTTGAAATCCCTTAAAAAGGAAGAATCCCCCGAAGAGCTGAAAAAACTGAGAGAGCAATTCAAAGAAACGCTGGACAAAGCGGATCCTTTGGTGATAGCAATTGCCGAAGGGGAGTTGGTTCAGGAGGGGTATTCACTTGATGATATCGCTTCCGCATGTGATATTCACCTTGAACTTTTTAAAGATCAGATTGAAAATCCCGACCTCAATGTTCCCGAAGATCACCCCATTCATAGATTCCAGGAAGATCACAGAGAGATTCTTGCCCTTATGAACAGATTTTACGATATTGTTAAGTCGATTAAAGACAAGAATAAATATGAAGATATAAGCGAAGAATACAAGGAGATGAAGAATATCGCGGATAAACTTATGGAGGCTGAGAATCACAACATAAGGCAGGAAAATACGCTGTTTCCCATACTGGAACGGCACGGTGTGGAAGAAGCTCCTAAAATAATGTGGAACGAGCACACGGAAATGAAAGATGATAAGAAAAAGATACTACGTGTTCTCGATAAATTCGGTACAATGGATTACAATGACTTTGTTTCCGAATTGCAGGGAACCATAGTTCTTCTCATAGAAACATTTGCCAATCACACGAGAA
>WFRF01000028.1 GCA_015486655.1 Caldifarciminota bacterium
AACGGCACCGTTACAATTAAGGGTGTTCGTACGGATACGGCACAGGGGAGTTATACGATTTACACAAAAACAGGGGCGGATTCCGCTTCAGCCGAATATGTAACTCCAAATCCCGTTATAGTCATTAAAACAGCGGCAGGAATGGGAAAGGCAATCGTAAATCCTTATTTTCTAAAAAGCGGTATAAACGATTTCAAAATAGCTTTGGTTCCCACAATGGATACTTCACTTTTCAATATTAATTACGTGGAGTTAACCGTTCCTTCCGGTCTTATGTGGAACGGCACGCCTGAAATAACCGTTTCAAAGGGTGATTATTCCGTAGAGGGAGACGGCAGCGATTCTCTCCCCTATATAATAAAATGGAATAATGCCGATGTGACGGATACATCATTTATCAGATTTTCAAATGTTGATGTGGACACAAATGTAACATCAATTCTATTTAACATAAAAACAGGTTCGGATTCAAACAATGCGGCGCTGTGCAGCTCCCAAAATACGGTTCACGTTGACAATGCATTGTTTGACAGCCTTATAACAATAGGAGAAGCACAAAAACCGGGATCTGACGGTTTTACCTCATCTATGGTAAATCAAACGGTAAAGGTCAGAGGTTTTATAACGGGACCATCCGAATATTTTAATCCCACAACCACTTCAACCAGTTTCTACATTCAGGACTCGACGGCGGGGATAGATGTCTATTCGCCCAATGAGGCTGCATCGCTCTCGTATACTCTGGGGAAGGAAATAATAGTTACGGGAACTATTACGGAATATAACGGACTTACCGAATTAAAATACGATGACAGCACAAAAATTACCGTTATCAGCGATTCCGGAGCAATACTGCAACCGGAGGAATTGCCTCTTTCAGCAGGATTAAATGAATCAAGAGAAGGAATGCTGCTCAGGGTCAGTAAAGGAATCGTTGCTACCACACCATACCAATCGGGTCCGGGTTATAACATGCAGATATGGAACGGCCAGGCACTCATAGATGTTCGTGTAAATGATCCCACAGGTATTCCCGAATATGACTTATTTAAAAATCTGAAAAAGGGCGATTACATTTCCATTGCCGGGATTGAAGGACAGTATGACAAAACCTCACCATATACATCCGGGTATCAATTAATGCCGAGATTTATTGAAGATCTGTCTTTATACACTCCCACCGATACAACCACGGCAATGACATTAAATCTTTATCCTAATCCTTTTAGACCGGATAATGGAGAGATGTTGAATATCAATGTTACCGGTCCGCAGAATGCAAAATACGATTTAAAACTTTACGATTTAAAGGGCAGATTGATAAAAACGTTCGCCAGTAATATGTCTTCCGGTAATACCGTATATTGGTGGAACGGCAGGGATGAACACGATTCATACTTGAACATCGGCGCTTATATACTCGTTTATACTCTGAAACTACCTGACGGTTCAAGAAAAAGAATAAATAAAGCGGTAATAATCGGAACACAATTAAATTAAGGCAGGTGAGTAATGAAACGGATAATATATTTAATATTAATGTTAATTCCTCTGACATCATACGGGGCATTTGAAGGCTTCTATATCGGAGTCAGAGGTGATGGTATGGCAAATGTTACAGTTGCATTAAACGGTGATATTACATCGTCACTTATGAATCCCGCATCGTTTGCTCCGAAAGGCAACAACAGTATAAACCTGGGATATAACAAACTCTACATGATGTATAATCATCTGTACATGTCTTACGGTAAGCATGTATCCTTCGGGAATATAGGTTTACTGTACATAGAGAGAGATATAACCGGAGATTACACCGATTCGCTGAACACCTTACTTTCATCGGGAGTTTTGGAGAGTGAAAAAGGAATAGTATTTACCCATAACTTCCCACTGAATGACTATATCAGGGCAGGCTACAATCTTAAACTGTACAATTTGTCAATGCAAAAATACGGGAATGCAAGTGCCATTTCACTGGATGCCGGAATAGTGGGTAATCTGTTTTCAACATTCAGAATAGGAGCCGCAATCCACAATGTAAACAGACCTATTTTCGGCAAAGTTATTGCCTATTATGTCCCGACGAATCTCATAGTTGCCTTTTCCTATGAACCTTATAACGGTTTGATAACATCTCTCCAGTTTGAAAAAGAAGAGGGATATGACACGAGAACGGAACTCGGTATTGAATATAAAGTAATTGATCCATACTTAACGGTTAGATTCGGGGTTGCAAATAATCCGATGAAATACAGCGCCGGAGTTTCAGTTAATGTGGGTAAATTCAATATTGAGTATGCATATTCCAGTCAGAGGGAAATTAATGACTCACATGAGGTCGGGATCTCGGTAAATTTTTAAGGTGGTAGATTATGAAAAAAAATATACACTATCTCCTTATTCTCATTTTACTTTTCCCGGTTTTAGCCTTTGCCGGCAATAAAACGGATATAAACGAAATATCTTACGAAAAATTGAACAATCTTGTCAACAGCCGTTCCGTTGCTCGGAGAATTGTTGAATACAGGGATAACCACGGTTATTTCGAGAGCATTTACGAGCTATGGAAAATTAAAGGAATGACTAAATCCATTTTTCTCACACTTAGAGACAGTTTGACGCTTATTCCGCCTAAACAAATATCAAGAAGAGAACAAAAGATTGATTACTTAAAAACAAAACTTGCATCGGAGGACAGTCCTCGAGAGGGGGCTATTGATCTGTGGGAAAATCTTCTCATGTACCCAATGGACATTAACAAGGCTTCGTACAGAGAAATAGCAAACATTGACCGCGTGAGCCCCGTTGATGCTGCCGCCATTGTAAATCACAGAAAAAAATGGGGTACGTTCAGATATATATCAAACTTGAGACATGTTAAATATCTGACTCACTACGGGTATATGAATCTCAGTGACTATATAAGAATAGGACACTCCGAACAATTGCCGAATTTTTACGGTTATTTAAGGACATCCGTCAGTACTCAAAGTCAACTGAGTTATTTTGACAGTAATATCAATTCCGCAATAGCTTCACTTAACAGTTTGGCAAAAGATCTCGAACCTCCGCTACCCGGCTCCACAAATGTATACTCAGCACTCCAGAATGCCGGTTGGACAGATGCCGAAATCTTAAACCATAGGGACGATATTATTGCTATAACCAATGAATTGGACAGCATACATCTAAGACCGAATATGTCAGAGAGATTGAAATTCGGATATAAAAATAAGCTCAACGGAGGAGCTTCCTTTTTTAATAACAACGGACAAAGCAAACTATTAAAAGGATATTTGAGTTTTTCCAATCTACCCTTTATAAAGAAATTAATTCTCGGCAATTACAGAGTTACATTTAATAACGGACTGCTCTTGGATAATACTGATGAAGAGAGAAGCAGAATATTGCGGAGGACAGACGGAATTTTCGGTGATTTAACTTCAAACAAAGAATTTATGTTTAAAGGAGCCGCCGGTGAATTCAGCATTTGGGACTTTGACATTACCGGCTTTTATTCAAAAGCAAACAGAGATGCCATCTTAAACAGAGATTCTTCCTTCAATTTTTTGATAAACTTACCGTATGATATCTCAATCTTCGATAACAAAGTAAAAGAAACCACATACGGCGGTAAAATTGATATGGACTTCGGTAAAATACGATCTCTCCCCGCAGGAACCTTTTTGGGTGTCGAGGGTTTGAGTATTTCTTACGATAGATTATGGAAACCTGACCCCGGTGAACTTGATATCCCCGGTGACGTTAATTCCGTTACCGACCCGAACTATATCGATTTACTGGCGGACAGTACTACTTCACTTAAATACATCGGCGGATATTTCAAAACTGTCATAAAAAATACAGCATACAATATAGAGTATGTCAAAAACAGCAAATCAGGATATGCACTAATAGGCAAATTTGACATTTACTTTGATAATTTCTATTTGAATGCCATTTACAGAGATTACGATGTAAACTATTTTAACCCGTATTCCAGAAGTTTTATGGAACAGGACAGATTCGACGATGATATTTTTGAAAAAGATTATCGTCTCCTAAACCCTCTGTATGCATATCTTCAGGATTTCCCTTCACCTAAAGCCGAAAGAGGTATCTATTTGGGAACAAGATATAAATTTTCTCAAAGTTTTACCTTGACAAATCTCTATCTGGATTTATGGCAAAACAAAGCATACTCTCTTTACAATTATCGTGCACAGGGAGAACTTGAATACAGACCCATTTATCCCTTACATGTAAGATTGAAGGCGAAATACCAATCAAAATACCTTTACAAAGAAATTGAACCGACCCATTCCCGGACATTTGAATCTACATTCAGGATATTCGGAACATTTGCAAACAGGGACTATCTGAATTTTGAAATCAGATACGGACAGGTACATTTAACGCCTAATCCCAAATACGGGAACAGGGCGCTTATAAACGGCGGGTACATTAACACTTCCTTTGAGCATCACTTTAGCCCGAATTTTAGCTTACTCGGAGGGACTGCTGTATGGAAAACAAGCGGTATGAGTCAATGGATATTTGAAGATACCGGAATTGATTTTCTATACGGAAACGGATACAAATTTTATGTTACATTTACCGATCTTCTCAGTAAAAATTTATACATCAGATTGAAATACAGGTACAAATCAACTGTTTATGAACACTCGGATATGGAATTGTCAGATTATCCGCCTCATTTTGAAAACAGCGATCCGACTTCAGTAAGACCATTTAACGATTACCAAAATGATAATACAATTTATCTTGAATTAGATTTAAGATGGTAGGAGGAAATATGAAAAGACTCATCATATTATTCACATTTTTATCACTTGTTTTTATGATAAATGCTTCCGGATATGATATCGAAGGTATTTACGGATACGGGAATTTTTCCAATATTAATATGGACACCTACAATAACTCGATGGTTTTGAACTCGGCATCGTTGATGAAGAGAAAAACAGGATTTAAGATTTCCTTCAGTGCCGATATTTACTCAATAAACGAGAAGAGAACCGTTAAACTTTTCGATTCATATGATAATTATCTTGCCGATTATCCTATTTACGAATCCACGCACCCCTACTATGATGTGCAAAATGTGGAGATAGGTTACACGCAAAAATATTTCGGAGCAGGACTGTTTTATACGCCTTTCTCCGATAACAATTATAACTATGATTATATAGAACATGATGATTATTACGTCAAAACCGGCGAGGTCAGAAGATATTCCCTCGATAATACAAACAGATTGGGGTTTGTTCTCGGGATCACACCTCTTAGATGGTTATCAGTGACCGGTTCTTACCAAAACATACAGGGATATATCAACGATAAATACCAGCATCTCACAGTTGATCCTACAGTAGATGATACCACAATCATCGACAGGAATACATATTCTGGGAATATGTGGAATGCAGGACTTCACCTAATTCCCAATTATTTTGTCGACATTTCCTTATTTGGAGAGTTCCCGGCAAACATAAGGATTGAAGATGACAACAGTAACAGCATTGATACATTTGTAACAACACATGTCAATATCGTGAAATATCCCTATGTACTGGGCGGTGAATTAAAATTCAGGCTTCCCAACAGATTGCCGGCAACATTAATAATCGATGGTAATTATACACTTTGGCATAACCTTCAAATTACAGACCATACACTGGGCGATTCCGTTTATTACGACAGCAGCCTAAACAATTCTCTCTACTTAAAGATGGTTGTAAAACATGAACTTTCCGCAAATCAATGCATTTCATTCGGCGCATCGATACAACAATCCTATTTGGTGGAAGATTTGATTGTTCCTTCATACATCTTCGGGTATACATATAAAACGAACACAGGTTTTAAACTGTCCGGAGTTATAAATTACAGTACCTATTCGGTATCGAACAGTGAACTTAATATAAATATGCCTTTTAGTACATCAATGTCATTCAATAACTTTTATTTTCGTATAAAAGCTTCCAAGTGCTTTGGATTTTGATGGACGATAAATGCATTTTGCTCCATGTCTGTTGCGCTCCTGATGCAACTCACAGTTTAAAGGTATTGCAGGAAAAATACAATTTTGAAATATACATGTATTTTTATAATCCCAATATTCAGCCCCGTGAAGAATACAAAAAGCGTTATGATTCATTTTTAAAGCTCTCAAAACAGTGGGATATCCCTTACATAGAGGCAGAATACAACCCTGAAGATTGGTTTAAAATTACTGAATTATATAAAGATGAGCCCGAGGGGGGGGCTCGCTGCTTCCTATGTTATAAAAATAATCTTTTTTACACCGCTAAAAAGGCAAAAGAACTCGGCATCAAGTATTTCTCAACAACTCTTACCATATCCCCCCATAAAAACGCTGATATAATTAACAGTATCGGGGAAGAAGTTGCAAAGCTTTTCGGAATAACATATGTTCCCGAGAATTTCAAAAAAAACGACGGATTTAAAAAATCCATCGAGTATTCAAAGGAGTTGGGACTCTACAGACAGAATTACTGTGGTTGCATATACAGCAAAATGGAAATGGAAAGGAAAAGGAAGGTTTCATATGCCAATGTTTCAAATAACAGTCATACCGGTAACAGGGGAAAAGAATATAGGGGTCAGTGAATATATTGCGGAAATAATAAAATATCTTAGAGACGAAGGTATCAAATACTCCCTTACACCTACAGCTACCGTTGTTAGTTGTGATAACATCAAGAACTGTTTTGATATTATGTATAAAATGCATAATCTGCTCTTTGAACGTCATAATTTACCCCGCATTATAACCAATATAATGATTGATGACAGAAGGGATATAAAAGTCAGCCCGTCGGATAAAATCCGTGCCGTGGAAGATAAACTTAAATAGTACTTTTACAATTCCACATTAATCAGTTTAATACCCGAAAAACAGGTTTCAATTCTCTTTTCCGAATATATGCAAGGAAATTCTACAGAAGTTTTTCTCCCCTTAATATTTAAGACACCATTCAAAGAACCTGTACTATTTTTGGATTTTCTTGAATTGTTATACCCTATCAAAGCTCCCGCAACAGGAGCAATAATGCCGAGCATTTCAATTACGGAGGGGTTTGGTACCTCTGAGGAATTCTTTAAATTTCCGTAGTACAGAGAATAAGAAACAACCTGTATACTTCCCCCGATAACCAAGCTGTAAATTAAGGTGTTTAGAAAAACCCCTCTCTCACCAGTAAGGTTGCCAACGGCATAAACCCCAATGGAGCCACCTAAAATTGCACCTAATGCCGCATTGATCAATTGAATATTGGGACCGGATTCAAAAAGAACGCTATTCGATTTGCCGCCGCTAAGACATGCAAAACCGAACCCCGTTAAAGAACCGATCATTATACCGCCGGCAGTTTCAGCAACAATCTCGTTAAAATCATTTGTACTTTTATTGTAATAATTATACTCCTCATGATTAATATATTCACTACTAATTTGTTTGCCGTTTAAAAATATTATATCTAAACAAAATACACATAAGAAAACAATCAGATACACCAAATATTTGCTTTTTTTGAAAAATTGATAAAACATTTTCCCCTCCTTGTTTTCTTTATTATATTACACCGAACGGCTTTTGTCAAACTTCTCATTTCTAACAAAAGTAAATAGGTATAGACATATTAAGTGAGAACTAAGAAAAAAGGAATAGCATAATCACTTCCGATTTAACTTTTTAGTTCTCAATTCCTATTTACCACTTATTTCTAAACATGGCTGCTCCACTTTTAGGGGAGCTGTCCGGTACCACCGAACTGAGGGGAATTTATAAATGTCATGCTGAACTTGATTCAGCATCTCATTGAGATTCCGGATCAAGTCCGGCATTATATATAACGAACACACATATTTGAAGCATTCTTCGTTTTGAAAATAAATTGAGTAAATGCCAAATGCCAGGACCTTCCCCAAATGCTTATAAAAATTTATTCTTTGTTTTCTCATTTCCTATGGTGGTTGTTTCTCCGTGCCCCGGTAAAACAATCGTATTATCTTTGAGCATAAACAATTTTTTTCTGATGCTCTTTTTTTCTTCTTCAAGATCCTCAAATGAAAAACATCTCCCTATGGATTCCTTAAAAAGAGTGTCTCCGGAAAAAAGATATCGTCCGTTAAGGAGCAGAGAAATACTTCCATTTGTGTGCCCCGGAGTTTCAATAATTTTAATGTCGAATTCTCCGGCAAACACGGTTTCTTCGCCAGATAAGGTAATATCGGCTTTCCTGCATTTAATATCCAATGACAGCATAGCTGATCTGTTTAAATCGCTATCGGTAATCATATCTGCATCCCTCTCGGAGATTAAGAGGGGGATACCAAAATAATCTCTCAGTGCATCGACTCCGCTTATATGATCAAAATGTCCGTGTGTATTTATTATAAATTCCGGTATCAATTTATTTTTCTCAATAAATTTTATAAAAAATTCTGACTCGTCAGGGAAATAGAAAGCGCTATCAATTAAAAAACAATTATTAAAAGAATCGGCAATTATATACGTATTCGTCTCTATTATGCCCGTTATGTCCCTCCAAATTCGTATATTGACATCTGTGAATAAAAGGTTTATGTTAGGCATATGAGACAATATAACAATTAACATGGGAGGTCAAGTGAAAAAGTTGATTTTGTTTATCGCTGTAGCATTGCTTTTATCGGCATGTAATAGGAATAAAACGAATATCTATCCGGAAAAACCCGTCCCCGGCAGCACTCTTACAATTAATGTAAAATCCAATGAATTTGCCGTTATAGATATGCATTTCAAAGACCAAACAGATTCACAGGCAGTTATAAATAATACAAACGGGAAAATATCCTTTGTAATACCAAATGATATATATTACGTAACTTATGATATAGAAAATAATGATTCCATGGTTAATTCTCCCAGAGTGATAAAGATTTACAATGACTCGGGGAAATTATCTGCCGGCTACTATTTCGGAAAAGGAATGATCTCATTGGCGAACAAAGACAATAAGTCTGCAATGGATTACTTTAAAAAGGAAAGTGATTTACATCCTTCAAACTACGACGCATTTTTTGAAAACCTATATATTACAAATGCCAAAATTAACAAAGACAGCATCATCAAATCGTTAAATGATAAATATCATTCAAAAACATTTCTTGAAAATACAATAATCTACTACTACAAAACAGGAAATATACCCTTAGCTCAAATTTATCTTAATAAATTTTTAAAAAGAAAATATGATATAGATAAGGGTGATTTAGTCGATTATATTACATATTACAATCGTAATGAGAAAAACATAATAACCTCTGTAGAAAAACGCTTAAATAATAATCGACTGAAAAATAATTTTCTGCTTAACATGTTTTATTACTCTGTTATGGATAATAATACAAAAAGAGCAAACCTGTATGGAAATAGGTATATTAGCGCGGACTCCTCTTCTTCAAACAGTGCTGATGTATACTATTGGCTTTACAGAATGCATCTCAAAAAATTAGACGACGTATTAAAAATTGCAACAGCTTTCCCTCAATCGAGATATGCTTCCAGAATTTTTACAAACTATGTAACCGTACTTGTAAAGAAAGGGTTACGGGACTCCGCATACAGTTTTGCCGTTAACCTCATAGATTCGAATTTTCTTCCTGATTTTATATTGAGTTTCGGTTATCAGGTTCAAGATGATTTTCATAAAAAGCAATCAAATTTTCTTAAGATTCTTAATGAGAAATACTCCAATATTCCAACATATAAGCTCAGATCATATTACAGTAACAGAAAATATGACTATAAGGATTTTTTAAATAAAAAATATTACTTTTTAACCTATTTGTTCGATATAAAAAGTCGTCTTTACAAATCAACCGGAGACAATAAAAATGCCCTAAAGTTTGCAGCATTATCGATTAAGTATCTGAACAAAACGGATAATGACGATACGGACGTTCTGGATAACTATGCCACACTGCTTTTCAATACAAATCATCCCGACAGTGCCAAATCCGTGGCTTTTAATATTTT
Source organism: Caldifarciminota bacterium (assembly GCA_015486655.1). Classification (GTDB taxonomy): domain Bacteria; phylum Hydrothermota; class 32-111; order QNBC01; family QNBC01; genus QNBC01. Next base: position 10,070 of record WFRF01000028.1, read on the forward strand.
GTCAAAATCCCCTACCGATACTACGGCAAAAAATTTAATATCAAGAATATTTAATAACAATAATGTCGACAGTATCATTGGTTCAGAGGTAAATAAACGGCTAAAAGCAAGTTCATTGAATATTAAAGCTGAAAATTTTACAGTACATTCCATAAACGGTAAAACTTTTACATTATCGTCATTAAAAGGGAAAATTGTTGTTCTTAACTTTTGGGCAACATGGTGTGGTCCCTGCAAGCTGGAAATTCCATTTATAAGTAAACTTCCTGAGCATTTTTCTGACAGTAATGTTGTTTTTCTCGCAATAACCGATGAGGACAGTGCTCGTGTCAGTAAATTTCTGAAATCTCGTACATTCAAATACAATGTTTGTTTTAAGGGCAATGACGCATCAAAGATTTATAATATAAAGGCAATCCCTACTCATATAATTATTGACAAGAACGGGTACATAAGATTTAAACATGTCGGATATATCCCCGGGATTGAAAAGAAAATCGAGATGGAAATAAATCTTCTATTGAAATAATTCCTTTTAAGACTGTATATCAAATAAAAAAAGGGCAGGTTTTACCTGCCCTTTTCTATTTCATTGCTCTCTTTATCTCATCATGAGAAGCTTCGATGTCATACTCTTACTGCCGGAGCTCAGTCTCACAAAGTATACGCCGCGCCTTACCGCTCTGCCCATCTCGTCTCTGCCGTTCCAACTCACTCTGTGATAGCCGCTCTTCTCAACACCCCTCACAAGTCTTTTTACCATTCTGCCGCTTGCATCGTATACCGAGATATCCACTCTACCGCTTCTCTCTAAACCGTAACTGAACTCTGCTGCTCCTCTCACGATGTTACTACCTCTGCTCTTTATTCCAAATGATACCTTCTGGTGGTACGTTAGAAGTTTACTGCGCTCTGCTACTCCCTGTGCCTCAATACCAAAGAAGTGCATGATAC
>WFRF01000029.1 GCA_015486655.1 Caldifarciminota bacterium
AAAAAGGGTGGATTAGAATCAGATTTTCAAATAAGCTTTTTATTTTCAAAGCTGAAGTAGCCGAATTTAACAACAATATTGAAAATAATATTAAGAAATGGATTAAAGAACTCAACAGAGGGACATACGGAAATATACATGCTAATTTAGAGGTAAAGATTTTAATCAAAGGATATTTTGTTAAGACATTTTCCATCAACTGATCGGTTACTATAAATTGGAGGGGAGAGAAGATGCCTCCTATTCCCTCTCCTCCAAAGACATAAAATTCTAAATACTTTCCCCTTATTTCCAACTTCTTACTTCCTATTTATCTATCGGGTGACATTTAAACACTTCTCACTTCTCAGTTCTTAATTCTTACTTATTTGGCAAGAGGGGTGGACTGACGAATGTCAGGACGGGGTGTTCTGAAATAAGTAAGAAGTGGGAACTAAGAACTGAGAAATAAGAAGTTAGAACTAAGAAGTGAAAAGAGGGAACTGAGAACTAAGAAGTTAAATATGTAATTGATTTTATCATCCCTAAGAATAGCTGCTCTTCTTTAAGGGGAGCTGTCCGGTTTTAGCGGACTGAGGGGTTTTCTAAAGTAAGTGAGAAGTGAGAACTAAGAACTAAAAAAACGGAAGTGATTATATCTTATTCTTTATATCTCTTACTTCTTACTCGCGACAGCGTCGCTCATTATAACGAAGTCGCTATTCCTATCTGCCATCTTTACCATCCTCCTTATTGACTACTTTTTGTATAGAATGTAAAATGTATTTATGAATGCTGAAGAGATCAGAAACAAACTTATCAAAATAATCGAAATATACACATCTTTTTCAGACAGAAACACAATTGATGAATTACTTGTGAACATTGCCAAAAGGTCTTTATCCGTTCTCAATTGCGAAAGAGCCAGTATATTCATTCTCGATAAATCCAAACATATCTTATGGTCAAAGGTAGCCCTTGGGACAGACAGAATTGAAATCCCTTCCGATAAAGGTATTGCAGGATATTCGGCAACTCATAATGAAATAATCAATATTAAAGATGCCTATGAGGATCCGAGATTCGATAAAATGGTCGATATCGAAACAGGATTTAGAACGAAAAGTATTCTATGTGTCCCTCTTATTTCAATAAAAGGTGATGTTCTCGGTGTAGTGGAGGCTATCAACAAAAAGGGCGGCATATTTACGGAAGATGATGTACAAATGATAAAGATATTCTGTTCAACAATCGCAAGAGCAATTGAAAACAGTAAATTTTATCAGGAGTTGCAGGAGACTTTTTACAGCTTTCTCGAGACATTAGCATTTGCTATTGATGCAAGACATCCCATAACCGCCGGACATTCACGCAGAGTAACACTTGTGGCAATGAGAATTGGAGAGGCATTTAAGCTTCCCGCAAAAGACATTGAAAAACTGAGAATTGCAGGACTCCTGCATGACATCGGCAAAATCGGCATCAGCGATAAGGTCCTTAAAAAACCCGGTAAATTAACCGATGAGGAGTATGACGAAATCAAGAGACACCCGTTAATAACATACTATATTTTAAGAAATGTAAAATTCCCTAAGGATTTGGAAGATATTCCTTTTATAGCAAGCCATCACCATGAAAGACCCGACGGAAAAGGTTACCCCGACGGACTTACCGATGAAGAAATACCTCTGCTTGCAAAGATACTTGCCGTATCCGATGTCTTTGAAGCTCTCACGGCCAGAAGAGAATATAAAGAACCTTTCGATTTAAATAAAATCAAATCAATTCTCAAAGAAGAAAGGGGGAAACAGGTGAATGCAGAAGTCGTTGATAAATTTTTTGAAATCATAGATGATGTATACATAGAAATCAAGAATGACCAAAAGAAAAAAAACTCCGATTTTTAAATTCAAGTGTATAGAAGGGTGTAATTTATGCTGTTCAGGAAACCCCGGCATTATACTCGTAACAGATGAAGAAATCACACAAATTGCAAATTTCTTATCGATTCCAAAAATAGAATTCATTAAAACATACACACGAATAATAAGGAACTATTTTTCCTCCAATTTCGGTTTTATTGACAAGGCTTATTCCATAAAAGAAACATCCGAAAACGATTGCATTTTTTTGAAAAAAAACGGATGTTCCATCTACCCTGTCAGACCTTTACAGTGTAAAGCATATCCTTTTTGGCCATCCATTGTTCAATCCGAAGACTCATGGGAAAAAGAAAAAGAGTTTTGCCCCGGAATAAACCGAGGCAAAACATATACCGAAAAAGAGATAGAAACAATCCTGAACTTATTAAAAAAACAGGATTATTCCATTAAAAACGATTAGGTCCCGCATCTAAAATCGTACTGTCTACTCCTTGAAATTTCTTAATATTCTCGTTGAATTTCCTTGCAAGTTCCTTCGCCGATTTTTTGTAATCTTCAGAGTCAGTCCATGTATTTACGGGATTTAAAATATTGTCGTCAACACCGGGACATGATGTGGGTATCATAAGGTTGAAATAATCTTCTTTAATAAAATCGACATTCCTCAGCTCTCCGTTTAAAGCCGCGGTAACCATAGCTCTTGTATACGGTAAATCAATTCTGTGCCCTACACCATAAGATCCCCCTATCCATCCTGTATTAACAAGATATACATCCGTATCGTGTTTTTCTATCCTTTCACTCAACATTCTTGCATATAAAACCGAGGGTCTCGGCATAAAGGGAGCACCGAAACAGGTTGAAAATGTTGCCTGCGGTTCGGTTATTCCTCTCTCGGTCCCCGCAAGTTTACTTGTGTATCCTGATATAAAATAATACATTGCCTGTTCATTCGTCAACTTTGCAATAGGGGGTAAAACACCAAAAGCATCGGCAGTAAGGAAAATTACACTGGACGGATGTCCTCCTTTGCCCGATAATTCGGCATTGGGTATGTAATTTATCGGATATGCAACTCGCGTGTTTTCCGTAAATCGTGCATCATCATAATCGGGAATTCTCGTATTTCTATCCAATACTACATTCTCCACAAGAGCTCCCGCTCTAATTGCATTCCATATTTGAGGTTCTTTCTCACGATTCAGCCTAATACACTTTGCATAACAACCGCCTTCAAAGTTGAATATACCATCGCCAGACCAACCGTGTTCATCATCTCCGATAAGATATCTGTTGGGATCGGCCGATAATGTTGTTTTTCCCGTTCCGGAGAGTCCGAAAAACAAAGCTGTCCTTCCATCTTTACCTATGTTTGCGGAACAATGCATAGGCAGAACATCTCTATCAGGCATGAGAAAGTTCATTGTGGTAAACATCGCTTTTTTGATTTCCCCTCCGTAACGCGATGTACCTACAAGCACAATTTTTCTGTCATAATTTATAATAATAAACGCTTCGGAATTTGTTCCGTCTCTTTTGGGATCCGCAACGAAATTGGGGACTGCAATAAGTGTAAATTCCGGCTTTATGTTTTCAAGTTCTTCTGCACCGGGTCTGATAAACATTCTGTCGGACAGAATTGCCGAAACAGGGTTTTCGGCTATAACCCTCAGACTAATCCTGTAATTACTGTCGGCTCCTACATATCCGTCGAACACATAAAGGTCCTTTCTCTGCAGATAAGCAATAACCTTTTCATAAAGTCTATTAAATTTTTCTTCCGAAATGGGTTTGTTTGAACTGTTCCATGCAATCTTATCATGCACCGATTCCGTATCGACAAAAAATCTGTCATTTGGGGATCTCCCCGTATATTTACCTGTCCACACGCATAATGCTCCGGTATGTGACAAAAGCGCTCCTCCGTCGTTTATTCTGAGGGCTCTTTCTGTCAAATCCATAACATTCAGGTTTCTGTATATATTCCCTGTATTAACTATTCCCAGCTCCATAATTTCATGTTTATAGTTCATAGATACCTCCATCTGCACACTTATATTACAATTTTCGAAACATTTCAAGCGATATTTACATTTTTAAATATTTTTTCAACTTTTTAAATTTTTTATCTCCTATTCCCTTAACCTTTTTTATCTCTTCCACACTGCTGAATCCTCCTTTTCTGTTTCTGTAACTTATTATGTTTTTTGCTGTGGCAGGTCCTATGCCGGGAATCTTCTGTAATTCGGCAGCCGAAGCTTTGTTTAAGGATATTTTGATAAATTTCATTTTTTTTCTGCTCTTCATTTCGGTATTTTTAATTTCATCTTTCCTTTTATCGAGAATATTTTTTTCCCTTGTAAATTCTCCGAATAAAAATTTACCGGCAAGCAATATAACTATTACAAAAACTACTGCTTTTTGCTCCTCCTTGGTAAGGAAGTTATCCAATACCCCTTTCATTACACCCTCCATTTAAA